>CAYJQA010000160.1:0-10146 GCA_964372065.1 uncultured Litorilinea sp. | reverse complement strand
GCTCCTGGGGATCCACCAGTTGCGTCAGCGGGACCACATTCAGATCCCACACCTGCTCTGCCAGGTCCTTGCGCACGTACATCTCCATCTCTTTGCGCGTGGGCCACTTGGTCAGGTCGCGCTGGTCGCTGGGGTTCTCATCGTCCGCGTAGCGCCGGTAGAAGACAATCTCGAAGATCCGCTTCATGCGCGCCGGGTCGCGCACGGTCTCCACAAACCGGCTCCACGTCATCCCAAAATACCCCTGGTCCGGCCACCACATCTGCCGATAGACGCGCTTCACATAGTCGCGTGCGACGTAGGGCCGCACTTTCTCATAGTTCTTCGGCCCGTCAATGACGATGGGAGCTGACATGCTGTCGCTGGTGGGATTGCTGCCATAAAACTTGGCGTTGGGGTACTTCCGCATGTACCAACTTAGCGGCCATGACGTCTCATCGTCATAGGCCACAACGATATCGCTCTCCCCCACCGTCCGCTGCGAGACCAAGTCAATCTCGGCCAACATGCGCTTGATGTCCGGCGTGGCATGGGCGTAGACCAGGTACTCGGTCGCCATGTCATAGTTGACGTACGTCAATAGATAGCTGAAGCGGATCGTCAGCAGCAGCAGCAGTCCGGCCACGCCAACCATGCCCAGCCGTCGCGTGGCCGGCCATCCGATCCGGTTGGCGCCCAACCACACGCCATAGCCGACGCCCATCACTGCCAGCGCCGCCACCAACCACTGCATGGTCGTCGCCAGCGCGTCAAGGCTCCGACCGCCGCCCGGCAGCCGCGTCCACACCGTCATCACCCCGAAGATGAACGCCGCCGGTGCGCCAATCAGCCAGATCGCGCCGTTCTGCCGTGCCGTGCTCCAGTCAATGCCGCGCACCACGCGGCCGAACCACCAGCCACCGGCCACACACATGGGCAGCGCAAGATGCACGAGCAGCCAGGGCATCTTCTCCCCGGCCACCGAGTAAGCCGCCCATGCGCCCACCGTCCACCACAGCACGAACGCGAGCAAAATACGGCGGTTGCGTACCGCTCCGCCGCCGGCGCGCACAGCGCCGCCGTCGTGCGGCAGATCGCCCTCTGAAACCGGGTCCCAGGCGTCATCGCGCCGCAGCCCGGCCAGCCCTGTCACCATTGCGCCCACTGTCAGGACGATGGGCAGGAACTCATACAGGCTGCCGATCATCGGATAGTAGTACCAGGGTTGGCCGCCGCGGGCCACCTCCTGTTGCGCCAGCCAATATCCCAGACTGCCCACGATCCCCGTCGCCAGACCGTTCTTCGTGTTCGTCAGAAATGTAGTAAAGAACAACACGGCGATCAGCCAAAACAGCCCCATGAGCTGGCCCCATTGGGCAAAGGTCAGCAGCGGCGCGCCCTCCACGCTCTTGCTGTCGCGCCGCATCCCAAACCAGTAATAGGCCAGCGCCGCGGACACCCCCGTCAGCAACAACACGAACACACCCGATCGCAGCAGGTCCTGCGTCGTCCCGTGCGCCATCGCGTCCCAGCCCAGCGCCAAATGCCCAAATGGCGCGAGGAACGGCATGACCAGCGCGGCCATCAGCACGGCCAGTTCGCCCGACTCGCTCACGCGCAGTTTGCGCCATGCATCACCGCTTAACCACCACGCCAGCAGCGCCACCGTGGCCGCCACGCCCAGGAGGGCTATCGCCAACCCCGGTGTACGTTGTCCGGTCTCCATGAGCCATACGCCCAGCCCCGCACCGACCAACCCAGGAGCCAAGCCGAGCAACATGCGCGCGCCGATGACTTCCCACAACGCAAACGCGCCGAAGAACAATCCAAACAGCGCGCCGTGGATAAACTGGTTCTCCATGGTGACGAATCCGAAAGCCATCGCCAAGACCATGAGGGTCAGCCAGCGGAAACGATGTTCGTCTCTGGTATCCAGATACCGCATCGCGGTGTAAACCCAGACCAACGCAAAGAAGGCAATGTAGATATCATCGCGAATATACCGGCTGTGAAACAGAAGGCTTGGGCTGATCGTCACCATCAGTCCCATCGCCAGCGCGCCCGCCCGCCCAATGTACCGCCGGTAGGCATAGGCCATGGCAATCACGCCAATGCCGAAGAGGGCCGGCATCAGTCGCGCCGTCGTGTCGTTGTCGCCGAACAAGAAATAGACCAGCGCGTTCATGTGGAACAGCAGCGGGCCGTGCATCATGGGGTTGTGCTCGTAGTTACCTGCATCGTACAGGTAATACGAATACAGCGAGTGCAGGCTCTCGTCATGGCTCATGGCGCGCACGCCCAAGTGGTAGAACCTGGCAACGGTCCCGACCAACACGAGCATCGCCCACGCCACCGTCTCCCAGTTCAGCCGCAGCGCCGCCGCGAGCGGACGGTCCAGCCAACTCATCTGGACGCCTGCCCCATCGCTCGCAGTCGCTTCCAACGCCTGCTCCGCCAGCCCAACATTCCGGCCGCGATCAACCATTATCTTTTGAGATTCCATGCTCACCGTCTATCGCTATTGGGCATGCTCACTGCGCCGTGGCAGCGTACACAGGCGCCCACAACGTCACAATTCGCGTGTCAGGTCGTTGGGATGTCTCACCGTACATCCACCACCGCCACCAGGTTCGCACCACCGGCCATAGGCGCTCGGCCCCCGACGCCGCGTCGCCCTCTGCCGGCCCTGCATCGGCAAACGCGTCCGGGTTCCAATACACCTCCAGGTCATACTCGCTGCCGATATACCCCCCTTTGTCGCCTCCGGTGAACGATTCGCCATTCACCATCACCACCAGCGGGGGCGGGGCTTCTTCTACCACCTGGGGACCGGCCACCCACGTCAGTCGCCGCATATTCCGCAGATACCAGCCCAGCACCGGATCGGGCCGTGCGACTATCGGCGCGCCCTCCAGACCCTCGACCGCGGCCACCTGCACCTGCACGGCCTGTTCCGTCGCATCACCCAGATCATGGACACTTAACGTCTCAATGTCCGCGGCCAGCCTGCGCACCTCCGGATCGGTTTGGATGATCTGCCAGCCGAACGGTGCGTGCGCCACCTGCTCTTGGATCAGGGCCGCACTCGACTTGACCGTCAGTAGCCCAAGCGCCACCACTGTGAACACCACGCCAATCCACGCCGCCGCATAGCGCCCCGCCCAGAACCCGTATGCTACCACGATCGCGACGATCAGCGCGGCCACGACTAGCACGGTCTGCCCCAGGCGCGCGTCCAGGATCGCGATCGAGCCGAACGTCGTCGCCTGGACCAAGCCCGACGCCACCATGATCGCCAGCGTAAGCCACACGGCGCCGGCCTCGCGCCACAACACCTCGGGTGGCCGCTGCGCCAACCGCGTCACCGTGGTCGCTGCCAGCAGATTGAGCGCCAGCCCGGCCACGGGCAGCGCCAGCGGACTGCGCCCAGGGGCGAGCCAGAGTAGGATGCCCCACGTCAACCACCCCGTCATTAACAGCGCATCACGCCGCCGCGTTCCCGTCCACAGGACAACCAGCCCTGCTGCGCCTAAGAGACCGGCCAGCGGCGCGTCGACGACCAGACGCAGCCACGGCCAGCCCATGCCATAGCCCACCGCGAGCGTGGGCAGCAGCGGTCCTGCCGGCTGACCGTCAAACTGCGCCCACCACACACTCAGACCGCCGGACAGCCAGGCCAGTCCGTCCAGCCGCACCAGGAACAACGTTCCACCCGCCAAACCGGCCATCGCCGCGACGACCGCCATCTCGCGCAGTCTGCACCCAGCATGGGCCAGTTCACGACGATAGAGCCACGCTCCCAGCGCGACCACCGGCAGCATGTTCCAGCCCATCGGTCCGCTTACCACCAGCAGGCCAACGCATATGGCAACCGCCGTGCGCGCCCCGCCGCTGCCGGCCGCCGGTCGCGCCTGCGCCAGATACAGCAGTCCGGCCAGCGCGCCCATCCCCAGCAGCAGCGCCAAAGCCCCGCCATCGGCCATGCGGCCAAACAGCGCCAGCCACGGGTCTACGGCAAACAGGACCGCCGCGGCCAGCGCAGCCCTGCGGCCAATCCAGCCCCGCAGCCACCACGGCGTAATCACCAGCGTCGCGCCCGCCAGCGCGCTCACCCACCGGGTCGCGGCGTCACCCTGCACGCCGAGCCAGAAGGTCAGCCAGTGCAAATTGTGAAGCAGTGGGCTGTTCGGCAGCGGCGCATCCTTGATCGACGTGCCCTGCGCCGCCAGCCAGGCAGGCCAAACGTTGTTGGCCTCCCACGCCGACAGCGGCGCATTGCCAAGCTGCCACACCCGCAGCGCCAACCCGGCCAGCAGCGCCGCCGCATACAGGCCGCGCTCGACGGTCCACCATGCCCACGCGCTGGCCTCCGTCTCGGCCTCGACCGCCGCACGGGTGGGTGTCATCTGTTCTGCGATTGGTAGGGCGGTTCGCGTCGCCTTGCTCATGGTCGTCGCAGGATCCTTACATCGCCGCTGGCAAACACAGGCACGAGCGCGCGCTCCAGCACGGCCATGCGCGCGCTCGTGACGCCATATTCGGACACTTCCACCGGCCCCACAAAAACATAGTCGATGCCCCACGCCGCTACAGTATCCGCTACTTCGCTCACCGAACCCCGTGAGTAGATGGTCTCAATCGCCTCGCTCCGACCGCCGGCCATTTCTCCAAACGAATCGCCGCGCCACTGTCGTTCATGCCCGTCCCACCCCACCAACGTCGGGCGTCCGGTCAATGTGCTGATCCGGTTGTCGCCGGAATTATAGCTGCGCCCCTTGGCCTCCAGCACCAGCGCGTCGGTCGCCGTGTTGGCGCGCACCCACGCCACAGCGGCCGCGACGTCCGGCGCCGACACGCCCAGATACGCCCCTGCGTCCAGCGTCAGGGTCTGCGCGCCAAAGCCGCCGGTCTTGCCGTAGACCGCCGCGGCCGGGAATACCAGTCCCGCCGCCACCAAGACAACGCTCAACAAGGCCAGCCCATTCATGAGCACCCCGGAGCCGCCCCGCCCGCGCAGCGCGCCCCCCGCCACATACGCGGTCACCAGGCCAAACAGCAGCCAGCCCTGATAATAGAACTTGAAGATCGTGTTCATCCGTGTGCCAAAGCTGTCGCGCAGATAGGCGAATTCCGGCGCATAGACGATGAGCAGCCCGACCGCCCCGATCATCAGCGCAAATACCAGGTCCACCGGTGGCCGCTCGTCGGTGGCCGTCCGTGTGACCAGCGCCACCAGCGCCGCGACGACCGCCGTGAGCAGCGCGCCGAGCAGCGCCACAGTCCACGGCTCTGCACTCCACCGCGCCGCGATGATCGGCAGGTAGTCGTCCACACCGGGCGGCAGGCCCATCAACTGGGCGCGGTCCGGTGTCAAGAAGGCCGCGAAGACTGTGCTGACCAGCAGAAAGCCGGCAGGGACGCCGATTACGACCGCCGCTGCCTGGCCCACCGTCGCCCGCGCCGGCCGGCTGTGTCGCCAGGCAAGCACTGCCAGCCCAACGAGCCCCGGCACAAACGTGCCGAACATGACGAGGAACTGCGCGACGCGGGTCGGGTTAAACAGGTTGGGCGCAAACCCACCCGCCTGGCTTTGGGCCGACAGGAAATAGGGCAGGTACAATATCACCATCCCCGCAACCAAAATCGCGCCCAGCCCGCCCGCAGCCCGCCACACCACTTGCTCGCCGCGCGGCGCAAACATAAGCTGCGCCGCCATCAGCGCTGCCACCACAAGCAGAAAGTACGGTGGGAAGTCCCAGGTGTTCAGGAAGACCAGACTGCCCACCGCCGCCGTAGTGATCGCCAGTCCAAGCGCGCCGCCCGGCAGGCTCGCCGCCAGCCGCCGCCACGACCATGCCGGTTGTGGGTTCTGCGCGGCCCCCATCAGGATCGCCATTGCCAACCCGATCACCAGCAGCGCCACCGGCATGGCCAACACGTGCGGATGATTGTCGCCTAACACATAGCTGAAGATGGGAAACTCGTCGATCACCTGGATGCGGTCGCCCATCAGGTCCAAGTCCTCGACCACGCGCGTCGTCCGCCACCACCACCAGTCAAAGCCGATATACCACAGGCCGCTCTGATTGGCATTATGCGGAAAATTATACACGTCGGTCCACGCCGCGATGCGGCTCACATTGACGCCCTGGGCATAGAGCCACTCCAGCACACTCTGGAGATTCCCCGTCACGCCAACCGCAATTGCACTCAGCACGCCGCCGGCCATACTTGCGCCCGCAATCGCAAAGCGCGGCTGCCCATCGCCTGCGCGCGCCTGTACGACGTCAAAACGGTAGGCGAGCAGGTTGGTCACGATGCCGAAGCTGCCCACCAGCAGCAGCCCAAACCACGTCGCTTGACCGACGTTATACGCGATCTCCGGCGACGTATTTGCCAACCGGCCCAATGTAGTCACGAGCCAGTAGCCCAAATAGTAATACCCAATGGCATAGCCCGACAGCCAAGCGTCATGCGGCGGAAAAGTGGGGCTACCCCAGATGCTTTGCATGAACATTAGGTCCATGGGCTCCTCGGTATGATCGACCGCGGGATCATACGCGCGCACCATGACCCAGATCAAGTAGGCGCTCGCAAACAGCACTTCCACGGCCAGCACCAGCCGCCAGTTGCCCGCCGCGCGCATCTCCCGCCAGGCGCGGACCACATCGCCGCGCGCCGCCAGCCAACTCACCGCGCCCACCGCCAGGAGCGCTGCCCACGCGCCGCCGCGCTCGTTGCGCAGCACCCCCAGGCTTGTCCCCCACCATAGCGCCAGACCCACCGCCAGGATTCCCAGCACTTTCGCCAGGCTGTAGCCGCGATCCGGCAGCGGCGACAGCACGCGCACGGCCAACGGCAGCGCCGCCAGCGTTGCGGCCTGCACAGTCACATACCAGACTCCGACAATCCACGCCATTTGACTACCGCTTCTCTACCCTGGGGTAGGATCACCCGCCGGAGCCGGACGGGTTCGGAACAAAGCTGCCGTCTTCCGCCGCGACCAAACGGCCGGCGACCGCGTAGATGACAACTTTTTCGTTTGCATATATCGCCGTCAGCCAACCGGCCGCGGCCATTCGTTCGAGCTTCGCCGCGCCGTCCGGGTGCTGCTGACGCTCAAGCTGGCCCACATAGACCAACCCCACGTCCAGCTCGTTCATGATCGCCAGGGTGCGCTCTTCGGTTGTGGTCTCCCAAAACTCGCGGTGCAGCCCATCGCGCGCCCCCACCTGCTCGCCATACCGCTGCTCCGACTCGTGCATCCCGCGCAGCCCGCTCAGCCCGGTCATGCTCGCGACACGCGTACCGCCTGCGCGATAGTAGTCAACCTGCGCGCTTTCCACAATCACGACATTACCACGCACATGCGCCAGCAACCAATCAATCGCCTCAAGGTCGTAGCCAAGCTCGATCCGGTTGCTGTCATCCGGCCAGGTGAAGCTGCCCTGCTCCATGAAAGCAAACCCGTTGAGCGTGCCAAACGCGGGCCGCCAGCCCACCATCCGCTGATCCAGGCGCGCCGGCGTCCCCAAGACCAGATACGCGCTGCTTGCGACGAGTAACAGCGCCACCGCCGTGCGCCACGCCAGCCGCAGTCCCGCCCCGGCGCGCCGGCTGGCTGCCCACAGGCGTGGCAGCGCCAGCCCCGCGGCCAGGCCCCACAGAACCCACACCTGCACAAAGAACTTGAACAGGGTATTCATGCGATACCAGTCGCCGCCCTGCAGGAAGTCCTTCAGGTAGAAAAGCTGGGTCCCACCCAGGATGGCTAGACCTGTCGCACCCAAGACCGCCATTAGGTGGTCACCGGCCGTCGCCTGCGCTTGCCGCTGCCCCCCCAGGGGCGCGGCCAGCGCCAGCGCCGCCAGACACAAGCCCAAGCCCGCGCGCGCCTGCGTCCAGGCCACCACCGCCGCCAGCACCAGCGCCACCGGCATGGCAGCCCACACCAAATAGCCGAGCGTCGCCCGCCGCACCAGTAGCTGGTGCAGCCGCAGCAAGCGCGGCAGCCGGTCGTAACGGCGAATGATCAGGCTCCACAGGCGCACGGGTCCGCCCTGTCCCCCCGGCGTTCGCTCAACCTGCGCCACCGTACCCAGGTTCGCCGGCAGCACGGGCTCGTCGTCCGGCATGGGCATGTCGTCAAACTCACCGTCGCCGTCCGCCAGGGCCGCGTCCTGTTCGGCGGCGGATGATTGGCGTCCCGGCCCTGGTCTGCGCGCCACGCTGTACGCCAGCCAACTCACGAGCACAAACCCCAACAGCCCCCATACCAGCAGCCACAGCCCTGGGTCGTCGCCTGCCCGCACCCACCCCACACCCGACGCGCCCACGTTAACGTAGCCTGCAAAGAAAGGCCGGTACAGGAAATACGCTCCGGCTGCGTACACGAGTACGATCGCCGCCATCCGGCCCACCCGCCACCGGCCAACCGCGCGATACTCCGCAACCGCCAACGCGAGAACGCCAAGACCTACATAGGTCGGCGCCTCCCACAGATTCACGCTGGCCAGCGTGCCCACGATGAACATGAAGGCCAATAGCGTCAGCACGCCGTCGCCGCGCCGCCCGCGCCACAACTCGCCATACCCCAACAGCAGCGCCAACATGCACCCCACAAACAGCACCGCCAGCGGCATCGCGATCAAATGCGGATGCAGGTCCGCAAAGAGGAAGCTCCAATACGGGAACTCGTTGATCGTGTTGGGCAACACCCGGCTCGGTCCCCAAAAATCATAGCTCGGCAGCGCCGCCGTACCCTGCGCAACCGCGGTCGCCCCGCGCACCGCGGCGGCTGTCGTCGTCACACCGGGCAGCACACTCTCGATCGCGCCCGTGCCTGCGGCCGCCAGTTGCCGCACCACCTGGGCGAACCCATCCAGGTTGCCCAAGACCGCGACGAACACCGGCGCCACCAATGCCGCGCCGAACCCCGCGCACCATCCCTTCCGCGCATCCCCTGCGAGGGTGTGTGCGATGCTAAACGCCGTCCCCACGGTCAGCGCAAAGAGAAACGCGATCGTCAGGTTGAAGGCTACCTCGGCATAGATGCCCGTCAACTTGACCATGAACGCGACGAGATAGAGGCCGTAATAATAGTAGTTGATGACTCCTCCGGCGAAGTGTGGGTCCACCGGCGGAAACGTCGGGCTGCGCAGAACGCCGTTCAGGAACGCAAATTCCATGAACTTCTCGCCGCCGTGCCACGGCTGCCATAGGTCCGGGTTCGCCATGCGAATCAGCAAGAAGGCCACGTAGGCCACGGCGAAGACTGCCTCGTCCGCGACGAGCGCCCCCCACCGCCCCGTGAGTGTCTCCCGCAGCGCCGCACGGTCATACCACGCAAACACGGCCCCGACCACCCCCAGGATGCCCACCGCCGCCCACGCGCCCACCACCGTATTGGCCGCGACTCCGCTGCTCGCCGCCATCCACACCGGCCAGGCCGCCAGGAGCCAGCCCAGGCTTCTGCTCAACAGATAGCCGCGATCGCGCAGCGGACGGAATACCCGCAGCCCAACCGGCCAGGCCAGCCAACCCAGCAGCACTGCCGCGGCCCACCAGATGAGGGCCGCCCGCCATGCGCTGTGACTGGCCCACCCGTTCCACCGGTAGTTGTCCACCACCGGCAGTTCATCCAGCGGCCGGTCCAGCAGCAGTGAGTTCTCGCCCGCTTCGACGTGGCGCTCCTCCCCCTTCGACCCGGCCAGCCACCCCACCAGCAGGCTAACTAGCCCACGCTTGTCGCTTCCCGCAGCGCTCCCCAGCCCGAGCGCCTCCAGCAGCGGGCTAAGCGGCGAATCCTTGCCGCGGTAATAGGCGATGGCGGTCTCCCAGGTGCGGTCGAACAGTGCGTCATACTCCGCGTCGCTCAGGTCGCGTACCTTGCGGAACACCGTCACTTGGGGATGGTCGTAGAGGCTCCAACTCTCGTCGGCGTGCCGGTCGTCAAACGCCATCCCAAACAAGCGCGGCGGTGAGGTGAACTCGGCGGCCAACTCCAAACCGAGCCTGCCGTCCCACATCGCGGCATAGTAGAGCGTCGTCATGGGGTAGCGTTCGGGCAGTTCGTCCACGCTGTCGTAGATGCGCTTGGAGCTGTACACGACGAAATCCGCCTCGCGCAGCTTCGCCTTTAGGATTGCGTACTTCTCGGCTGTATCC
>CAYJQA010000159.1:2621-10181 GCA_964372065.1 uncultured Litorilinea sp. | reverse complement strand
CGGCATGGAGCGTGTCACCGCCGACCACATGGGTATGCTGGCGACGGTCATGAACTCGTTGGCCCTGCAAGACGCCCTGGAGCGCCAAGGCATCCCCACCCGCGTTATGACCGGTATCGAAGTGCGCGCCGTGGCCGAGCCGTACATCCAGCGCCGCGCCGTCCGTCATCTGGAAAAGGGCCGCGTCGTCATCTTTGGCGCAGGCACGGGCAACCCCTATTTCACCACCGACACCGCGGCGTCGCTGCGCGCTATGGAGATCGACGCCGAGGCGTTGGTCAAGGCGACCAAGGTGGACGCCGTCTATGACAGCGACCCCAAGAAGAACGCCAACGCGCGCCCCTTCAGCCACCTGACCTATATTGATGCGCTCAACATGCGCGTCGGCGTCATGGACAGCACCGCCATGGCTATGTGCATGGACAACGACCTGCCCATCTACGTCATCAACCTGTGGCATGAAGGCACGCTGGAAATGGTAGTGCGCGGCGAGCCGGTCGGTACCCATATCACCGCCTGAGCCGGGAGCGGCCTGCCCGCCGTTTTTCCACCGGGCAAAGTTTTGCTAAGATAGGGCAACACGTTCGGTCGCGTGGCTCTGCCGTACCCTACCGGCAGGGCGGCGGTCCCTGACCGGCGTGGCTGCGGCGTGGTCACCCGCTACCCATACCCAGGCTTGCATTGACGCACGTTTGCCAGGAGGCTATGCGATGATAAACGAAGTGATCGCCGATGCTCTTGATCGCATGGAAAAGGCCCTCGACTCCTTGGGCCACGACCTGCGCTCCATCCGCACCGGGCGCGCCTCGCCCGCGCTGCTGGATCGCGTAACGGTAGACTATTACAACCATCCCACGCCCCTCCAGCAACTGGCGACCATCAGCGTGCCGGAGGCGCAGGTGATCCTGATCAAACCCTATAGCCCATCGGACCTGGCTACCATCGAGAAGGCCATCGCCAAGTCGGATTTGGGGCTGACGCCCAACAATGACGGGCAGCAGCTCCGGCTGAACATCCCCGCATTGACCGAGGAGCGCCGCCGCGACCTGGTGAAGACCGTCGCGCGCCGGGCCGAAGAGGCGCGCGTCGCCATCCGCAATATCCGCCGCGATGCGATTCATGACTTGCGTGAGATGCAGAAGGAAAGTATGATCTCCGAGGACGATCTGCATCGCGCACAAGAACGCGTCCAGTCCAAGACGGACGAGTTCATCAAGCATGTCGATGATACCGCCCGCGAAAAAGACACAGAGATCATGACGCTCTGAGACGCGGCGGCGTCGGCGGCCCTCCTTGCCGGGCCGCCACACGCGTTGACCAGGGACGAGGTCGGGGGTGGGTGCTTGCTCACCCCTTCTTTTTCGTCCCGACTCGGACCGGATCGCCGGGCGGTCAGCGCCGGAGCCTGTGGAGGAGGCAGCAATTCGCACCCATATGACCACCAAAACGAACCATCGTCCCGCCCAGTTGGCAACCCCATTGCCGGACGAACGCCAAGCCGCCGAACTGCCCGCCGGGCCGCATCACGTCGGCATCATCATGGACGGCAACGGCCGCTGGGCGCAGGCGCGCGGGTTGCCGCGCGCGGCGGGCCATCAGGCCGGCGTCGATAACATCCGGCGCGTCCTCGAGGCCAGCGTCCGTCACGGCATCAAAGTGCTGACCATCTACGCCTTTTCCACCGAGAATTGGCAGCGCCCCCTGGAAGAAGTCACCGGGCTGATGCAGTTGTTGAGCCTGACCATCAAGCGCCAGCTCAACGACCTGCACAAGAACGGCGTGCAGATTCGCCACAGCGGGCGCATGGCCGGCATCAACCCGGACTTGCAGGCGCAGATTCGCCATGCCCTGGAAGTGACCCAGCACAACGAGCGCATCACCCTCAACGTAGCCTTCAACTACGGCGGCCGCGCCGAAATCCTGGATGCCGTGCGTGCGCTCATCGCCGACGGCGTCGCCCCCGAAGCCCTGACCGAAGAGTTGCTTGGCCGCTATCTCTACACCAGCGACTTGCCCGACCCCGACCTGATCATCCGCACCGGCGGCGAATGGCGGTTGAGCAATTTCCTCATCTGGCAGGCGGCCTACGCCGAGTATTACACGACCCCGACTTTCTGGCCCGATTTTGACGAGGCGGAATTGGGCAAGGCGCTGCAGGAATTCGGCAAGCGCGAACGTCGCTTTGGCCGCGTCCACCACGCCTGACCTGCGCGTCCGCCCCGCCGCCCCATGAAGCAACGCATCGTCGTTGGCCTGCTTGTCTTACCCATCGTCCTGATCCCGCTGTGGTTGGGGGGGCTGTGGGCGACAACCTTCATGCTGTTGGTGGCGTTGCTGGGCGGGTGGGAGTTCTACCGGCTGATGCAGATCGGCGGCTATCGCCCGGCGCGTGAGTTGGGGCTGATGTGGCTGGCTGCGCTCATCGCCGCCTTCGCCGCGCCCCAGTGGGTGGACCTCTCGCTGGTCCTCATGGCCGGGCTGATCGTCACCCTGATCGACGCCACGCGCCGCCACGAAACACCCCTCCACACCTGGTTTGCCACGAGCATGGGCGCGCTCTACCTGGGCGTGATGATCGGCCAGGCCGCCGCGCTGCGTAACGCGCCGGACGGTCTCTGGTGGCTGCTGCTGGCGTTGGTCATTACCTGGAGCAACGACACCGCGGCCTACTTCGTCGGCGTGACTGTGGGCCGCCACAAGCTGTGGCCGCGCGTTAGCCCCCACAAGACATGGGAAGGTACCGTCGCAGGGTGGCTTGCCGCCGCCCTGGTGGGTGCGCTGTGGGTCGGCCTGACGCCGCTGGATGCCGGCTCCTCCCCCTGGCTGGGGCTGGCGACCGGCGCGGTGGGCGGCGTCCTGGCGCTCTTCGGCGACCTAGCTATCAGCATGATCAAGCGGCAAATCGGCGTCAAAGACAGCGGCACGCTCTTCCCCGGTCACGGCGGCATGCTCGACCGCGTGGACAGCCTGCTCTTTGTGCTGCCCTTTGTCTATCAGGTGGCGCGGCTGGCCGGCTGATCCGCCCCGCGCAGCCGGTAGAGCAGCCCCACCGCGAGCAGACTCCCGCCCAACAGCGCCAGCGTCGTCCCCAACTGGGCATAGTCCAGATACCAGGTTGCGGCCGGTTCCGGCAGCCAGTCGGCGACCGTCAACCCCGGACGGCCCAGCCACAGGGTCGCGGCCACGCTCCACGCCCCCAGCCCGGCTTGCTCAGCGCGGCGTAACCGCCACCAGCCTGCCTCCAGCCCGACCACGACCAGCCCCATATAGAGGATGTAGACCACCGCATCATACTCGCGGTGATAGACCACGAGCACCGCCCAAAGATGCAGCGCCGTGATCACCGCCAGATTCGCCGCGCGCGACGTTTCCCGCCGGGTGAAGCGGGGCAACCAGCGCGCTAAGCCAAGCGCCAAGACCGCGGTGTAGAGCGCTCCCACGGCCAGGCTCCAGCCGGGAGCGTGGGCCAACCAGCGGCCCAAGTGGATGCCCTCGGAGCCGGCCAGCCGGAGCGTCATCTCCAGATGGATCAGCACGATCCGCCACGGCGCTACGCCGGTCAGCGCGGCCATGACGACCACGCCCAGCGCCTGCACCCCCAGCGCGACCGCCAGCGCGGCCCAGCGTCGGCGCAGCGCAAACCAGATGACAACCGGCAGCGCCAACGAGTATTTGGAGAGCGCCACCCCCAGCGCCACCCCCGCCCACCAGGGCCGGCGCTCCTCCCAGAGCAGCGCCGCCAGCATCAAGGCAAAGACGAGCAGCGCCGGTTGGCCGACGCCGATCGTGTTGCGCGTGGGGATAAAGCCCAACGCCACCAGCCCCATCAACGCCAGCGCCCAGCGGGAGACGGTCGCCACGCCGGACAGCCGCACCGTCAGCCACGCGCACACCAGCGCCAACACCCCGTTGAGCAGGGCAAACAGTGCGCTGGCCCACGGCCATGCCAGCCATGAGAGCGGCGCGAGCAGCAGCACCAGCGGCGGCGTGTAGGGCGTCAGAAACGGCGCAACCGGCGGCAGCGTGAGGCCCGCGGTGTCCGCCCAGGTCACAAACACCAGGTCCGCGGCTTGGCCGGGAGCTAGGGCATAGGGCGCGGCGTCATGGCGCACAAAGCTGTGATAGCTGAAGTACCAGAAGTTGAAGAAAAGATCCTTGCCCCATTCCGAGTCGTTGAAGCGAGTGATCGATCGCCCCAGGGTAAACGCCACGGCGACCGCGGCCGCGACCAATAACGCCGTGCGCGCCAGGCGGGCCACCGCTAAATGGCCTGCCAGACGGCCCCGCGCGCAGCCTCGCGCAGCGCCTTGAGATTCGCGTCCGGCGTCGCCCGGTCGTTGAAGACGGCGCTGCCCACCACAATCACATTGGCGCCGCTGCGCACCACATCGTCGATGTTGTGGACGTCAATCCCGCCGTCCACCTCCAAGTCGCACAGCGGATTGAGATCCTCGATCATCCGCATCACACGACGCAGCTTATTCGTGGTCGTCTCGATGAAGCGCTGCGACCCAAAGCCGGGGTTCACGCTCATCACCAAGAGCATATCCACAAAGGGCAGCACCTCGCGGATACTTTCCAGCGGCGTGGCCGGGTTGATGGCGACGCCGACACGACAGCCCAGTTCGGTCACGGTCTGTACCGTGCGATGCAGGTGGACGCACGCTTCGGCGTGCACGGTGAGGAGGTTGGCCCCCGCCGTGGCAAAGTCGGCCAGATAGCGGTCCGGCTCCTCGATCATCAGGTGAACGTCCAGCGGCTTGGCGGTCATGCCGCGCACGGCTTTCACCAGCATGGGGCCAAAGCTGAAATTGGGCACAAAGTGGCCGTCCATCACATCCAGATGGATGTAATCGGCGCCGCCGGTGTCCGCCGCCTCAATCGCGGCGGCCAGGTGTCCGAAATCCGCGGTCAAAATCGAAGGGGCCAGTTTGAGTGGGCGAGAGTGTTGGTGCATCGTTGACGCTCATTCTAGGATAACGGCGCGATATGGCGCGCCAAAAACGCTCGCAAAATGTCGCCCACCACGCGAGGCCGCCGTAACAACAGCGCATGACCCTCGCCGGGGACGACATGGAGTTCACTTGCGGGCAGCGCGGCGTGCATCTGCTCGGCGATCGCCGCCGGGAAGATTTCGTCCTGGCTGCCGTGGATCAGACAGACGGGCATACGCCATTGACGCAGCGCAGCCAGCGGGAAGTCCACCGTCGTCGCCGGCGTCCACGCGGCCAGCGCAGGCAGCAAGACCGTCTCGAAATAGCCCGCGCCGTGCTGCCCGTCGTGCAGCATGGCCGTGGCGGCCAGCCAATTGCGCCCGGCGCGAAAATCCGCCGGGTCCAGGCTGACGGGTACGCCGGTTGTCGCCTGGCTCACGCTGTAGGTGCTGCTCACCAGGCTCACGGTGGCCGGGGCAAGCAGCCCCGCTTGGACCAGCCAGATCGCCGCCATGCCGCCGCTGCTGGCCCCTACCACATGAGGCGCGGCGACCCCCAACGCGGCCAACAACGCCGCCACTTGGGCCGCCAACTCCCGGTGCACAAAACCCGGCGGATAGCCCACCGACCGCCCATGCCCCGGCAGGTCGGGCACGATCACCCGATAGGTCTTGGCTAGGTCGCCAGCGATGCTGCCCCACGCCGCCCGCCCCGTGCTCAGGAAGTTGTGCAGCAACAGCACCGTGGCTGCGGGCGCGGCGGGCTGCAAATCCGCATAGTAGACGACCCCGGTCGCGGTAGAAAACTCAGGCATCCACCGAAGCGCCGCGCTCGGCGTCGGGCGCCCCGGGCGCCTTGGTCGACATCGCCGCCGGGGGCTGCCCACTTTGGCGCATGGACGCGCCCACCACACTGAAAACCTCGTTGATGTCTTCCAGCGTGATCAGGCCGAGAAACTCATACTGCTGCTTGATCGCCACCACCCGCGCGCCCCCGGTCGCCATCTTCTCCCACACATCCGCCAGCGTGTCGCCGGGCGCGGCCACCGGCACGGCCGCGGCGGGGATCATCACGTCCACGATGCGCGCCTCGGCCCCCATCGTCTGCAGCGCCTGGACCAACCGGGGCCGCGTCAAGACGCCGATAAACTTGCCCCCCAGGTCCAACACGGGAAAATCCGACTGATAGCTGTTCATGATCAGGTCGACGGCGCGGCTAAGGTGCTCGCTGGAGTACAGGTTGGCCGCGCCACGGGTCAGCGCCTCCGCCGCGGTGACGTGCTTGAGCACCGCCCGGCTCTCCACCGTCTCCCGCTCCGCGCCGCCCCCCACATACACAAAGAACGCAATCAACAGCAGCCCGATCCCGCCGCCCATGATGCCCCACACGGCCAGCAGCACGGCCATAATCCGCCCCACCAACACCGCCACGCGCGTCGCCTGCACATAGGGCATCGCCATCGCCAACAGCGCGCGCAGGATACGCCCGCCGTCCATGGGGAAGGCGGGGACCAAGTTGAAGACGCCCAGGATGATATTAGCGCCCAGCAAGTTGATCAGTAGATTGGTCAGACCCGGTTCCTGGAGGCGCGCCGTCAACTGTCCCAGGTTGTCCGCAAAGCTGCCCGCGCCGCCTTCCATCGCCAAGGCCAGAAAGGTGATGGGGAGCAGAATCACGGCAATGGCAAAATTAACCAGCGGCCCCGCCAGCGTAATCAGTAATTCTTGCAGCGGCTTGTCGGGCATGCGCTCCAGATTGGCGAGACCGCCAATTGGCAGCAGCGTGATGTTGGACACGCCCACCTTGTAATGCTTGGCGACCAACGCATGGCCGAACTCGTGCAGGGTTACACAGGCAAACAGCAGCAGAGTGACCAGCACGCCATACAGCGCGCCGACCAGCACGCTGCCCGACCCGGCCCCATACACAAATGCGCCATAGACCAGCACCAGCAAGAATGACCAATGGACGCGCACGTCAATGCCGAACGCGCGAAAGAGTGTGATAGATGTGCCCACGATGACTCCTTTAGCCCGCAATCACACAGAGGTTGGCCGTGCCTACCTGCCAGCCTAACCGGCCGCGGCGCTCCCGTCTGTGAGGTCGCTCGACATTCGGCGCAGAGAGAAGGGGGATCTCACGCTCAGTCGTCCGGCAGGAGCGGCGGCGCGCCGTCCGGGTTGCATTCCAGACACGGGCAGCTTGCCCGCAGCGCGGCAAAGACATAGATGCCCGTGTCATGGCCGTCGGCCCAAGTGAAGCGGACGGCGTAGTTGCCCACCAGCACCGCCGCCGTGATCTCGGCGCTGGGCAGCGGGCCGGACATGAGGTTCAGTTCATTGATCGCCAGCGCCGCCGCGCGGCGATCCTCGCGACAGGTGGCGCAAGGACAGTTGCCGCGCAGCCAGCGCAGCGGATAGTGGCTGAGATGGCCGTCCAACCATTCCACCCGCAGCGTCGCCGCCGCGCGGTCCACCGTAATGCTCTTGGGACGTGTGACAGGGCCGGCAGTCGAGTTCACGGGTTCCTTTGCTGTTAGCCGGCGCTCGGCGGTGTGCCGTTGGTATGCGCGCCGGAAGGTCGCCCGCCATCCAAGCGGAACATGCCCTGAAGCAGGTCGATGGGC
>CAYJQA010000159.1:0-2611 GCA_964372065.1 uncultured Litorilinea sp. | reverse complement strand
GGAAAATGATGGTGCTGTTGTGCTCGGCGGCGATGTCCTTGAGCGTCTGCAAATAGCGCAACTGCATGGAGCCGCTTTCGGTCGCCATGACATGGGCGGCTTGCGCCAACTTCTCGGACGCCTCCAACTCGCCCTCGGAGTTGATGATCTTGGCGCGCTTCTCGCGCTCGGCCTCGGCCTGGCGCGCCATGGCGCGCTGCATGGTCTGGGGCAGCTCCAGGTCCTTGACCTCCACCACCGAAACCTTGATCCCCCACGGTTCGGTCTGGTCGTCGATGATCTGCTGGAGCTTGCGGTTGATCTGGTCCCGCTGGGCGAGCAGTTCGTCCAGTTCGCTTTGGCCCATGACCGAGCGCAAGGTCGTCTGGGCGATCTGCGCCGTTGCCATCAGATAGTTGGCGACGTTGACCACTGCGGCCACCGGGTCCATGACGCGGAAATAGCAAACCGCGTTGACCTTGATGGTCACATTGTCACGCGTAATGGCTTCCTGCGTCGGCACATCCAGCGTCACCACGCGCAGGTCCACGCGCACCATCTGGTCAATGATGGGGATGATGATAAAGAGACCCGGCCCCATCGCGCCCTGGATGCGCCCCAGGCGGAAGATGACGCCCCGCTCGTATTCGGGAACCACTTTCACCGCCGCCCGCGCCACGGCGAGCAACAGCACAATAATCACGACGATCAGGGTAAAATCGGGTAGCATGGCGTGCTTGCTCCTTGTGATCCTGGGGCCGCACAGCCCCATTGGTCTGGTGAGCGCAGATCCCAACGCCCCGTCATTATACCCGCGGCCGCCGCCTGCGGCAACCGTCTTTCTCTGGGCCGTCCCGCGCAACTTCGTGCATCTCGGCTGCAACTTTTGCGCCGCGGCTGCGTACTGTTATGCAATGAAGAAAACGTCCCGGCGCCGGTGCGTAACAGGCCCCGCCGGATTCAGCAAACTTGAGGAGAGTTGACCATGACCACTTCACCCGAATTTGATCCCCAGGACCCGGAAGCCCCGCAGCCCATCCCGGTGAGCGAGCCCGCCGCGTCCGCCGATACCGGCCCTAGCCCTGCCGAGCGTGCGGCCCAGGCGGCGCGCGAGCAGGCCGGACAGGCCGCCGACGCGCTGCGCCGTGGCGAGTTTATGCACGACGCCGCCATCGACCCCGAAGCCAGCCGCGACGACAAGCTGATTGCGCTGCTGTCCTACGCCACCCAGATCATCATTCCGTTGATCCTCCCGGTGATCGTGTTGCTCAGCGAAAGCAGCAAGAAGCGGCCCTTCCAGCGCTATCATGCGGTTCAGAGCTTGGCGCTCTCGTTGACCTTCTTCGCGCTGGGCGCGGCCCTGGGTATCGGCACGGCCATCATCCAGGTCATCCCGGTGGTGGGCCAGTTGGTCGGGCTGTTGATGTTCTGCCTCGCCCCCATCTTCTGGTTCATGGCGGTGATTGCGCTGCTCTACTACGGCTACCAGGCCTACCAGGGCAAGCGCTTCGCCATCCCGGGCTTGACGTCCATCCTGCATGACCAGGGCTGGATCGACTGACACCTACAATGCGCGAGCGGCAGCGTCGGGTGACGCTGCCGCTCTTCTTTTGGGCAAGACCTGCGCCGGACGCCGCCGGGGCCGTGCGGGTGCGCTAACCCACCTCGCGGGCCAGATACGCTTGGGTCAATTCCTGTTCGGGCCGGGCAAAGAAGCGCTCCGCCGGCCCATGCTCCACCAATTCGCCCAACCACATGAAGATCACATAGTCGGCCAGCCGTTGCGCCTGGTCGATGTCGTGGGTGACCAGCACCACGGTATAGCGGTCTTTCAGGCTGCGGATCAGCGCCTCGATGCCGCGCGCCGAAATGGGGTCGAGCGACGCCGTTGATTCGTCACACAGCAGCACTTCCGGCTCCACGGCCAGCGTGCGGGCGAGACACAACCGCTGTTGCTGCCCCACCGAGAGGCTCGTGGCAGGCGCGCGTAGCCGGTCCTTCACCTCGTCCCACAGACCCACCGACTCCAGTTGGGATCGCACGATGGCGTCCAGGTTGCCGTTCGCCAGACCATGCACGCGCGGGCCATAGGCCACGTTGTCGTAGATGGACATAGGCAGCGGGAAGGGCTTCTGCGCCAACAGCCCGATGCGCGTGCGGACTTCGGTCACGTCCTGGTCACGGTCAAAGATGTTCTCGCCGTCGAGCAGCACCTTCCCCTCCACGCGCACCGTGTCGTTGAGTTCGAGCAGACGGTTGAAGCTCTTGAGCAGGGTCGACTTGCCGCAGCCCGAAGGGCCGATGACCGCCGTGATCTGGCCCGAAGGGATCTCCACGTTGATGTCTTTGAGGGCCTGACGGTCCCCATACCAGACGTTGACATGACGCACGGATAGAGCACGCATGGGGTGACTCCTAGCGAATGACATGGCGGCCCAAACGCGCCATGGAAAGATGCGCCAGCAGGCTGACGGTGAAGATGATCGCCGTCAACACCAGCGCCGACGCATACGCCCGGGCCTGCACCGCGGGGAAGGGCGTGCCAAGCTGGAAGAACACGGCCAGCGGCAGCGACGCCGCCGGGCGCATCAGCGATTCGGGCATATGGTCCGTATAGCCCGCGGTAAAGAGC
>CAYJQA010000158.1:1656-10223 GCA_964372065.1 uncultured Litorilinea sp. | reverse complement strand
CTGATGGCCCATCGCTTCGTCGCCTTCATGGTCCAAAGTCCATAACAGACTCTAGTACCTCATCTCCTGTGTGATCGAGCTTCGTGAGGCGGGGGCGCGTCGAGTTCCGGCCCCGCACACCATCTGTCGAAAGGGTGACATGTTTCGCACCATCATCATGGCCGCCGACGGCTCGCCTGCGGTCGAGCGGCTGATTATCTACACCGAACACCTGGCCCGACGCAACGACGCCCAGGTGGTTGTCGTGCACGCCTATGAGCCGCCCGAGGCGTATGAGTGGACGGAAGCCTACGCCAAATTGCGCGAGCAATACGAGTTGGTGGCGCAAGAAGTGGTGGACGACGCGGTCGATGCCCTCGCCAAGGCCGGCGTGCGTGCGACCGGCGATCTGCGGCAAGGCGACCCGGCGACGACGATCTTGGAGGCCGTGCGTCTCCACCAGGCCGACCTGATCGTCATGGGCGGCCGCGCCCAGAAGCGGACGCCGGTCGCGGAGTCGCTATTGGGCAGCGTTAGCACGGCCGTGCTGCGCCAAACCTATTGTCCGGTGCTGATCGTGCCCTAGTCACGGCCGGCCATGTCGCGGCGTCTAGCCGAGGCGCACGCCGTAATCGCGGCTGGCATAATCATACAACTCGCTCGCGGCTGCGCGGGCCACTGGTGTGACGAGGCCGCGATACGCCGGCTTGATCTCGCTGACCTGGATCATGAAGCGCACCGAACCGATCTGCACATGCCCATACAGGCTGAGGCGCTCGGCGCGCTCCAAGAGCGTGAAGCCGGCCAGGTATTCGGGAAACTTGCTGCGCAGGTGGGCGGCCACGGCCTCGAGATCATCCACCACAAATCCGAGGTGATGAATCTGGCTCGTCGCCATGGGTGCGAGCGGCGCATCCGGGTTGAAGTCAAACAGAAAGAGCGCGGTGCTCCCCGACGTTACCACGGTTAGGTGTTCGTCGTCGCGCACGACCTGCAGGCCGAGTCCTTCGCTGAAGAAGCGGCGCGCCGCCGCGCGGTCCTCAAAGGCCAGCGCCAGATGGTCAAAGCCGAAGTTGGTAAACGGTCGCTGCTCGTCGGTCCGTAAGGGCGTGGCGACGACACGGAAATCGGCGTCGCCGTAGTGTTCGACAATCTCATAGAGGAACATGTCGGGGTAGATGAGATCGTCGCCCTTGTAGACGGAGATGCGATGGTCGTGCAAGACGGCGGCGGGCAGCAGGCGGTCCAGGGCGAGATGCACCACGTCATGGACGGGCATCTCGCCGGCAAACACAGCGCCGTCTTGGACCGCAAGCCGGACCAAGACCATGCCGCTGGACTTCACACTCGGTTTGGGCATAAGCTCCTCGTTGTTCTCAGGAAGGATGACAAGGGCCGGGCGCGCGGCGCGTTCCGGTTGACGGTCAGATGTGGATGCTGTCGATGGCCGACCGCACGATCTCGGCGCTGCGCTTGAGGGCCGCACATTCGTCGTCGGCCAAGGGCGGCCACAAGGTGGACAGCACCCCGCGGCCGCCCACCAGGTGCGGCAGCGCCACCGTGACATCGCGCACACCCTCCACCTCCGCGATGAGGGAGCAGACGGTAAGGATCGCGCGCTGGTCACGCAAGATCACGTTGACGATGCGGGCCAGGGCCGCGCCGATCCCGTAGAAAGTGGCCCGCTTGCCCTGGATGATGCGGTAGGCCGCCCGCCGCACCTGTTCGTCGATGGCCGCGCGCACGTCGGCGTCCAACGTGACCTGCTGCCCGCGGCAGTAGTCCTCCAGCGGAATGCCGCCAATGCCCACCTGCGACCACGCCAAGACCTCTGAATCCCCGTGCTCGCCGATAACGTAGGCGTGGACATGCTGCGCATCGACGCCCAGGCGCGCGCCGAGCAGCGTGCGGAAGCGCGCGGTGTCGAGGGTCGTGCCGGAGCCGACGACGCGGGACGAGTGGACTCCGTGACGACCGGCATAGGTGGCCGTCAGGTGCGTCATGATGTGCACTGGGTTGGTGGCGACGACCAGCACCGCGTCCGGGGCATAGCGCAGCACTTCGGGGACAATGGAACGGAAGATGGCCGCGTTGCGGTCCAGCAACTCAAGCCGGGACTCCTCGGGACGCTGGTTCACGCCGGCTGTCAGGACCACTACGCTACAGCCCGCCAGGTCCGCATAGCTGCCTGCGTTGACGTCGTGTGGATGGGCAAACGGCACGGCGTGGCGAATGTCGTCCGCCTCGGCCTGGGCGCGGTTCGTGTCTAGGTCCACCAGAACGATCTCGCGGCCGACGCCCGTCATAACCATCGCATAGGCGGCCGTCGCGCCCACAAAGCCGCTGCCGACGATACCGATCTTGCCCGAACGATTCAAGGCTGTGTCCTTTCGTTATGCCTCATCTCAGCGAACCAACTCGGCGAACGCGGCGGTGGCCGTAGGATAGGTGAACGTGAAGCCCAAGTCTTGCAGCTTCTTGGGGATCGCACGCTGCCCGTCCAGCAGGACGGTTGACATCTCGCCCAACGCGATCTTGAGGGCGAATGCAGGCGCAGGGACGAAGGCGGGCCGGCCCATCACGGATCCCAGCGCGGCGGCGAAGGCCCGGTTCGTCAGCGGCTCCGGGGCAGTCAGGTTGAAGGCGCCGCGCGCCGCCGCGTTCTTCACCAGGAAGAGAATGGCGCGTACTTCGTCCTCCATGTGGATCCACGGCCAGTACTGGTTGCCGCTGCCCATCGGGCCGCCGGCAAAGAGCTTGAACGGCAGCACGATCTTAGGCCACGCTCCACCCGTATTGGCGAGCACCACGCCGGTGCGAATTACTGCGCGGCGGACGCCCATCCGCTCGACCGCCGCGGTGGACACTTCCCAGTCAAAGCTCACATGCGCTAGGTAGTCCGAACCCGGCGTGCTGGCCTCCGTGAGCATCTCATCGCCGCGCGGGCCGTAATAGCCGACGGCGCTGGCCTGCACCACGACCTGCGGCTTCGTCGTCGCCGCTGAGACGGCCGCGACAACGGCCTGCCCCGCGTCCAGGCGGCTGGCATAGATGCGGCGCTTGCGCTCATCGCTCCAGCGGCCATCGGCGATCCCTTCGCCCGCCAGGTTGATGATCGCGCCCGCCCCGTCGGCGAGTTGGCCCCACCCTGCGGCGCTCTTGCCGTCCCACCCAACCAGCCGAACCGCTTCCGGCAGGCCGGTCGTGGCCTGCGGGTTACGGGTCAGCACGATGACTTCATGGCCGTCGTCCACCAACGCAGGGCAGAGCGCCCTCCCTATCGTGCCGGTTCCGCCTGTCACAATGATCCGCATGGTGGTCCTCCTTGCCCTCCTGCAACGCCTTGCCCGACGTCGCTACTCGAACGCCGAAATACCGGTCAGATCGCGGCCGATGATGAGCTTCTGAATCTGGCTAGTCCCCTCGTACAGACTTGCTACCCGGCAGTCGCGCCACAGCCGCTCCGGCACGTACTCATCCGAGTAGCCGTAGCCGCCGTGAACCTGGATCGCCATATCGGCGTTCTGCTTGGCGATTTCGGTGGCATAGTACTTGGCGATGGAGACCGGGATCGTGCTGCGCTTGCCCTGATTCTTGACCCACCCGGCTTGGTAGACCAGCAGGCGGGCAGCCTCTACATTCACCTTCATCTGCGCCAGCATATCTTGGACGAGTTGGAAGCCGGCAATTGGGCGGTCAAACGCGATGCGCTCTTTGGCATATTTCACGCTCGCGTCCAGCGCATGTTGCGCCGTGCCGACGCACCCACTGGCGACGCCGAAGCGGCCGTTGTCCAGCGCGCTCATCGCGATCTTGAAGCCTTCGCCTACCCCGCCCATGCGTGCGCTGTCGGGGACGCGCACGTTGTCGAGGAAAAGCTCACCGGTATCGCTCGCCAAGAGGCCCAACTTGCCGGTCATCTTGCGCGTGCTGTAGCCCGGCGATTTCGTGTCCACCAGGAAAGTCACCATGCCTTTGTGCTTGCTGCCCGGCTCACTCTGGGCGAAGATGATCGCCACATCGGCCCACGTGCCGTTGCTGATCCACACCTTCTGGCCGTTGAGAACCCACTCGTCGCCGTCGCGCTTGGCGGTGGTTTGCACATTGCCCGCATCCGAACCAGCATCCGGCTCGGTCAAGCCGAAGCAGCCGATGATCTCGCCGCTGCACAGACTGGGCAGATAGCGGTTGCGCTGCTCTGCGGTGCCCCATTTCAGGATGGTAAGTTCGACCAGCGACATCTGCACCGACAGGGTGGTGCGGACGCTCGAATCGGCATAACCGACTTCCTCAAAGACAATCGCTTCCGAAATGTAGTCAAGCCCCGCACCGCCGTATTCCTCCGGGATCGGTACGCCCAGATAGCCGAGTTCGCCCAGCTTGAAGAGCAGGTCGCGCGGGAAGGCGTGGGCCTGTTCCCAAGCCTTGGCATTCGGCAGAATCTTCTCACGCGCAAACTTGCGCACGGCATCCTGGATCATCTGTTGGTCGTCGTTGAGCGCGAAGTCCATATTGCCTCCTCGTCTGAAGGGTAGTAGTTGGCCGCGGGCGACGGGCGTCTAGACGACGCCGCGGCAGCGCAAGTCCTCGATCTCGGCAGGGGAATAGCCGAGCCAGCTTTGCAGCACGTCCTGTGTGTGCTCGCCAAGCCGCGGGGGCGGCAGGCGCACGTGCGCCGGTGTGGCGCTGAGCTTCGGCGCAGGGCCGACGATGCGCACCGGCTCGGCGTCAGGGCGGCAGATGTCCTGCACCATCCCGCGCGCCAGCACCTGCGGGTCGCTGAAGACGGCCGGCAGGTCGTTGACCGGGCCGCAGGGCACACCGGCGGCGTGCAGGCGGGCCAACCACGCGGCGACCGGCTGCTTGGCGAACTCTGCGGCCAACAGCGGCATGAGCGCCGTGCGGTTCTCGACACGGCACGGATTGGTGGCGAAACGCGGATCGTTCGCCCAATCCGGTTGTCCCACCACCGTGCACAGTTTGGCGAACTGGCCGTCATTGCCAACCGCCAGCATAAGCTCGCCATCCGCCGCGCTGATCGTCTGATAAGGGACGATAGACCCATGCGCGTTGCCGTAGCGTTTGGGCGGGGTCTGGGAAACGAAGAACGCCGACGCCACATTCGCCAGCCAACTTACCTGGCAATCCAACAGCGCAATGTCGATGTACTGGCCCTTACCAGTGGCGTTCCGGCTGACCAGCGCGGCCAGGATGGCCACGGCCGCGTTGAGGCCTGCGGTGATGTCCGCGATGGCGACGCCCACCTTGTACGCGCGGCCCGCGCCCGGCTCGTCGTCTGACGGGCCGGTGATGCTCATGATGCCGCCCTCCGCCTCGATCACCGCGTCGTAGCCGGGCCGGTGGCAGTAAGGGCCGGTCTGCCCATAGCCCGTGATCGAGCAGTAGATCAGCCCCGAGTTGGTGGGCTGCACCGCGGCGTAGTCTAGTCCTAAGGCGGCCATGCCGCCCACACGCAGGTTCTCGACCGTCACGTCCGCCTGGGCCAACATGGCGAGGGCGATCGCACGCCCCGCGGGGTCCTTGAGGTTGACCGTCACGCTCTCCTTATTGCGGTTGGCGCACAGGAAATAGGCGCTCTCGCCATCGGCGGTGAAGGGCGGTCCCCAATGACGCGTGTCGTCTCCGCGCCCCGGTTGTTCGATCTTGATCACGCGCGCGCCTAGATCACCCAGCAGCATAGTCGCATAAGGCCCGGCCAGGACACGGGAGAAGTCGACGATAGTGATGCCCGCCAGGGGGCCGGTAGTCTGAATGGCTGTCATGGCTTCGCAACTGAGATGCTGGTCTGGAACTCTGCCGCCCGCCGGAGCGTCTTACGGTAGAATCATACCATGTCCACAGCGATTTCCGGCGACCGTGCGATGGCTGCCTCGCCTCAGCATTGGAGATACCCCATGCGCCGCATATATGTATTGCCCTTGGCAGTGATGATGGTCATGGCCGGCGCTATTCTGACCGCCGGCGTGGGCAGGGCTGCGGCACCGGCCGCGTTGGACGCGCCCGCCACACCCTATCCGCAGTTATTGCAAACCATCCCCGTGGCCGACGCCGCCGACCTGCGGGACTTCCGCTTTGACGCCCGCGCACAGCGTTTCTATGTGACCGATCGCGACGACAACCTGACGGTCATCGATAGCGAAACCTATGCGGTGATCGCCACGCTGCCGGTCGGCGGCGACCTGCTCTTGGACGAGCGCAACGCGCGCCTCTATGCCTATCCCGGTCCCTACGGCCTCAAGGATGGCGTCGACGCGCCCGTGACCGTCATCGACACGCGGGACCTCGCCATCGTCGGCACGCTGCCCGACGCCTCGTTTGTCAGCGTGGACCCGGTCTATGGACGCGTGTTTACCGGCGACCGCTACAGCAGCTATCAGCCCAACAACACCACACCTGTCCGCGTCTACGACGCTGCGACCCTGAGCCAGACCGGCGTCATCTCTACGACCGGCATCCCCATCTACAACCCCATGCGCCGCGACCTCGTCGTGCTCGCCTACCGGGCGTTTGCGGTGGACCTGGTCAGCGGCGAAGAGGTGGCGGACTTGCTGCCGGACCAGACCAGCCAACCGTTCGAGTTCTGCAACGGCTGCGATGTGCCCACCGCCGCGCATATGTTCCCTGAGCGGAACTTGCTGGTGGTCGAGATGGAACGTATCGCCACCGGGGGTGGGGGCGGCGTGCCGCCATCTCCGCGCTACTTCGACGCCACGACGCTGCGCGAACTCGCGGCGGCGGACCTTGACCTGATGTTCCAGCCTACGTGCGGCACGCAGCCCGCGTTGACGCCCGCGATCGACGGCCGTCTGTACCGGAATCAGAACTACCTGCGCTATATCTTCCTCCAGAACTGGTCGGTGTATGACGCGGCGGGCGAACGGTTGGCGCTGCGTGATGGCGTGTATGCCAACTTCGTCAATCCGTCGACGCGCCAGGCTATTATTGACCAGGGCTATGTGGTCGATCTGGCGACGCTGCTGCCGATCGGCCGGTTCCCCGCCTTTTGTTGGTTCGCGTATGACGCCGTGAGTGGGCGCTTCTTCGGGCGCTCCGGCGGCGATCTGCTGGTCATGGCCGAGACGGGCGGGACGCCGGAACAGCCCGAATCGCCCATCGCCGCCGAACAGCCGGTATCCGCCATCGCCCAGATTGTCCCGTCGCCCAGCCTCCCGGACGATGGGACCGTCTTTGTGTCAACGTATCAAGAGGGGGTTCTGCGTTCCACCGACGGCGGCGACACCTGGGTGCAACTGCGCGGCGGTCTGCCGCAGACGGAGGATCTCAAACTTACGCTGGCCGTTTCGCCCGACTTCGCCCAAGACCGGACGCTCTTTGCGGGCGGCGAAGTCCCCATGTTCCGTGGCGAAGGCGTCCTCAAGTCGACGGACGGGGGCGATAGCTGGACGCCATTTTGGCAGGGGATGGATTATCTGCGCGTACAGAAGGTCGCCGTCAGCCCCGACTTCGCCAGTGACCGGCGCGTCGCCGCCCAGGTCGTCTATAACGAGATCGAGCCGTGGCAGGATGGCGTCGCCGTCTATGCCTCGGACGACGCCGGGCTTGCGTGGAGCCGCGCCATAACCGCCGAAAGCGCGTCCGACGCGGCGTATGTCGCGGCGTGGGCCGCCACGGCGAAGCTGCCCGAAGCGCCGGTGCGTCTTGACATGTACACCGGCCTCGAAGTCACGCAAGACGGCGGCCTCACATGGCGCGGCATCGACCTCGGCCTGGCCGATGCCGACTATCTCTCTGAAGTGGCGATTGCCCCGGACTACCCCGACGATGCGGCGATCTATGTGCGGAGCAGACTCGCCCTCTTCCGCACGAATGACGGCGGCCAGACCTGGACGCGCTGGGACGACCCACGCCTGGCGGGCCGCGACTACGCCAACGACCTCTCGGCCCTGGCCGTCGGGCGCGGGGCCACGGGCCACATTGTCTTTCTGGGGACGACCAACGGGGAACTGTGGCGCATTCCGGGGGCTGACTTGACCATGACGCCGGTGACTATGACGGTTCTAGCGGAGCCTGCGCCGACGCCCATGCCTGTCGCGGCTGCGACGCCCATTCCGGCCGCGACACCTGTCCTTGCCACGCCGGAACCGTTAGCGGCGGAACCGCCCGCCGGGGTATATCGTCCCACGGGTCCCCTGGCGACCTGGTGGGAGGCGGACGCCGATCTCCAGGCTCGCCTCGGTTGGGCGACCACCGCCGACCCGTTCCCCGTCGCCATGGCGCAGCAGTCGTTTGCCACCGGGGTGATGCTCTGGCGCGAGGACACCCACGCCATCTATGTGCTGTCGGACGACGGGCATTGGTCTGTCTATCCCGACACCTTTACGGAAGGGGAGCCGGAATCCGACCCCAGCCTGTCGCCGCCGGCAGGCTATCTCCAACCGATCCGTGGCTTTGGTAAGGTGTGGCGCGAGAATCCGGACGTGGCCGAACGGGTGGGCTGGGCGCGCGGTCGTGAAGCCGCGGCGACCGGCTCGATTCAGCCGTTCGAGCGCGGTGTGCTGATTGGGACGGGGCTGCGTACCTTTGCCTTGATCGAGGAGACGCCGGAG
>CAYJQA010000158.1:0-1646 GCA_964372065.1 uncultured Litorilinea sp. | reverse complement strand
CCCCGCCCCCCCGGGGCCCCCCCGCTGAAACCCCTAAGCCCAGCGCATCAATCCGGCTTCAACGGCCTGGATCTGCGCGTCATGGCGGGCTTGCACGCGGATGCCGAGCGCCAGCGGTCCGCTGGTCGTGGGGGTGAACACGCCGCTATAGAGCGCCGCGTCGCCCTCTTTGCCGCTGGCGGTCAGGGGCTGCGTGGTAAGCTCGGAGAACTCGCCATCGGCATCCTGCCGTCCAACCACGGCTTCGACCACTACATCGCGCGGGTCGATCCCGTCCAGCCAGACTTTGGCGCGCAGCGGCACGGAACCGCCGACCGTGAAGGTGCGCTCCCCCAGCGGAGTGCGCTCGATGCGCACCTGACGCCAGCGGTCGCGCAGGTCGGCCCGCCAGGCCACAACTTGCTTGGCGACCCGAAAATCATCGGCGTGATAGCGGGTCCCGGTGACCGCCGCAGGCAAGTAGTAGGTGTCAACATAGTCGATGACCATCCGCTGCATGCTGTATGTCGGCGCGCAGGAGCGGATCGCATTCTTCATCACGCGGACCCACCGGCCCGGTGCGCCGCCGGCTTCAGCGACAGAGTAGTACAGCGGGACAATCGCATCCTCCAGCAGCGTGTAGAGGCTGTGGGCGTCCGCGTCGTCTTGGGTGTCCTGGTCTTTGTACTCCCGTTCCTCACCGATGGACCAACCATTTTCGCCGTTGTAGCCCTCGGCCCACCAGCCGTCCAGAATGCTGAAACTGGGCACGCCGCACAGCGCGGCTTTCTGCCCGCTGGTCCCCGATGCCTCACGCGGGCGGCGCGGGGTGTTGATCCAGATGTCCACGCCCGCCACCAGGCCGCGCGCCAGGTACATGTCGTAGTCTTCGACGAAGATGACTTTCCCGGCCAGTTCCGCCTGCTGGCTGAGCGTGTAGATCTGTTGGATGAGCGCCTTACCCGGTTCGTCGTCCGGGTGCGCCTTGCCGCTGAAGATGATCTGGACCGGGCGTTCCGGGTTGTTAAGGATGCGCTGAATCCGTGCCATGTCGCGAAACAAGAGGGCGGCGCGTTTGTAGGTGGCGAAGCGCCGCGCAAAGCCGATGGTCAGCGCATTCGGGTCCAACAGGCGATCCACGGCCGCCAGCGGCAACGGCCCTTCACCGTTTCGGATATACTGCTCACGCACGCGACTGCGGACCAACTGCACGAGTTGTTCCTTGCGGCGGCGATGCGCCGCCCACAGTTCCGCGTCAGGGATGTCGGCAATGCCATCCCACGCAGCCGTCTGCTCGACGTTCTCTTCCCAGTCCGGGCCAAGATAGCGGCCATACAACTCGCGCAGTTCTTGCGCCAGCCATGTCTTGGTATGGATGCCGTTGGTGATCGACCCGATGGGGATTTCGCTCACCGGCGTTTCGGGCCAGAGGAAGCTCCACATCCGGCGGCTGACTTCGCCGTGCAGCTTGCTCACGCCGTTGTGATAGGCGCTCAGGCGGAGCGCCAACACGGTCATGCTGTACTGCGGCCCCCACGGCAGTTCCTGGCGGGCAAACTGGATGAAGCGCTCACGGTCGATGCCTAACTGGCCCCAGTAATTCCAAAAGTACTTGTCGACCAACTCAAATGCAAAGGCGTCGTTGCCCGCGGGCACGGGGGTATGGG
>CAYJQA010000157.1:0-10245 GCA_964372065.1 uncultured Litorilinea sp. | reverse complement strand
GGCTTCGCCGACGCGCCCCACGTACTTGGCCGGGCTGATGCCGATATAGTAGGCGGCCTTGTGGATGGGCACGGCGGCGCTGCCGCTGACAAATTGGTTGGTCGGGCTTTGCACCGTGACGTCAAACAGCCAGTCTTGGCTTTGCGCGACCTTGGCGATGTCGGCGGGCACTTCGATCACGAAGCTGCCGTCGGGGCCGGTGGTCCCGGTCCCTTCGTGGATGAGACCCAAGTAATAGCTGCCGCCGTAGGGGTCGTAGACGGTCTGCTCCGGGTCGAAAGGCGTAAAGCTGAAGTAGCGTCCGCGCGGGGCATTGTCCCAGTTGAAAGTATGGGGGTTGGAGATGACGCGCCAGGTCACGGGCGCGCCGGCCAGCGGTCCGCCGCTGAAGTAGTTGGCCTGGACCGTGATGCGCACGGTGTCGCCCTGGACATACTGCTCCGCGCCAGGTGTGACCGTGATCTCATACTCCGGCTTGCGATAGGACGCTACCGCAAAGCTGGCCCCGGCGTACGCGGTGCGGCCCTCCGTGTCAAGCGGTATGACGCCTTCCAGATAATAGCCGCCCGTCAGGGCTTCATCGGCAAGATGGAACTCGCCGTCTACCGTGCCGGTGGGGCCGACCGTCATTTCTTCCACGGTCACCGGCTCGCCCATGGGGTTGCGCAGCGTCACCTGGACGGTCTGGCCCGCGGGCGGCAGCACATAGACATCATCGCGCAGCGCGCGCATGATGCCCTTCCAGTAGACGGTCTGGCCGGGACGATAGATGGGCCGGTCGGTGTAGAAGTAGCTCTGGATCTCCTCGAGCGACCAGCCGCCGGACAGCCCGAACTCCCAAATGCTGATGCCGGTGGTCCATTCGCTGGAGACCAGCGCATAGTTGGGGTCGCCCGGCTCACCAGCGACGGCCAGCGTGGGCGCCCAGCGGATCTCTTCGTCGACTTCGATGCGGGTCTGGAGCGTGCCGTCCGGGCCGGTGACGCCCTCGCCCACCAGGATGCCTTCGCTGAAGAAGCGAACCTTTTGGTCCGCCACCGGCTGTCCGGTTTCCAGATCCGTCAGCCAGACCAGGCTCTCCCCGCCAATGCTTTTCTTGAAGGTCAGGTTGGGCTTGCTCAGGACGATGACCGAACTGCTGCCGTCGGAGCCGGTGTTTTGCGTGGCGCCGGGCGGCTGCTGAACCTGGATGAAGTAGACACCCGGAGGCAGCGGCTGATCGTCTTCGTCGGTCAACTCCACGACTTGGCGCATGGTGATGTTGCGCTCTTCGACGGCTTCATAGGTGCGCGACCAGACCTGCTGCGCCGCCGCGTTGGGCAGCGCGTAGCCATCCCAGATTGACCATTGGTTGGACCCGGCCAGGCGGAACAATTCGTCGTCGGGCAGGCGATACAGATCAACCGTGACCGCCGCGACATTGCGGTAGAGCAGGCTCAGCCGTGTATCGGTGTAGGCGCTAAAGTGGGTGAAGCGTTCCGTCTCCAGCCGCGCATAGGCCGGATAGTCGCCGGTGGTGAAGTGGAACGTGTAGTCCTCACCCAGGGTATTGCCATAGTTGTCGCCGATGTCCGCGCCCAGGGTCACGGTGTACTGTGTATTCGGCTCCTTGAACCAACTGAACTGGAGCTCGCTCTGATACTCAGAGTAATAGCTAAAGACCCGCGTTGTGGTCAGCAGAGGCGACACGTTGATGTTTTCCAGCACGAGCGTCGGGCTGAGAGGCGCATTGAAGCGCACCACGACCGACGTGTCGGTGGAGACCTCCTGAGCGCCGTCCACGGGCGAGACGCTCTGCACCGCGGGCAGCGGTACGATGGTGAACTGGCGGCTGTACCCGGCGCGCAGCGTGCCGTTGCGGCTCTTGGGCTGCGCCGTTTCGGCCACCTCATAGACATAGCGCGCGCCGAACTCCAGCGGCAGCGTGGGTGTATAGACCAGCGTACTGTACTCGTCCATCCAGCCCAGATCGCCGGCGACGGGTGCGCCGGTCCCGGCCTGATAGAACGAGAAGGCGGCAGCCGTGCTCTCCGGGTCCATCGGCTGGCTAAAGTAGACCAGCACGCGCGTGTCCGGCGTGACCTGGATGCCTGTGGGTGCGGAACTGGTGACAATCGGCGTGGCCGTGGTGAAGGTGAAGACGTACGACTCGGCCAGCGCCACGCCCTCGACATCGGTCACTTCTGCGACGGTGACGCGGTAGTCCGTGCCGCCGTCCAGGGCCAGCGCCGGTTGGAAGACATAGACCGACGTGTTGATCCAGCGCCCAGCGCCCTCGACCGCCGGCTCAATGGTCAGCGGAGCGGACAGCCCGGCCTGGTCGTCCACGCCTACCAGCGCCACCACGGGCCGGTTGAAGACAACCACGATTTGGCTCGTCGTGCCGACCTCCAGCGCGCCGTTAGTGGGCTGGCTTGACGTCACCGCCAGCGGCGACGCCGCAACCACGCTCACCGCCACGTCCGACCCCAGGGCCGTGCCGTCGGCGGCGGTCGCTTCGGCGGGGACGCGCAGCGTATAGCGCGCGCCCGCGGCGGGGGCCACGGACGGGGTGAAGACCACACGCGCGTCCGCGATGGTGACATCACCGGCTAGGTCCGGCGCGATCGTGACCAGCGCCGCCGTCTCGGCAGCCAGCGCCCGGTCGAAGGTAAGCGTGATCGCGCCGCCGTGCCAGGTCGCGCCGTCCGCCGGGTCACTGGCAATCAACACGGGCGGCAGGGTGGCAGCGGCTTCCTCAGCCACCAGAGTCGCCGGCGCGCCCGGTTGTGTCGGCGTCGTCTGGCGGCGGGCAGTCGCCCAGACCGCGCTTGAGCTAAGCGCCAGCAATACTGTTACGCAGAGTGCTGCCAGCACCAAAGTGCTGCGCAACGATCGATTAGTCCTCATCAGACTCCCTCCTCATCCACCGCCGGGGCAAGGACCGGCGGCGCTGTGCGTCGGTTTGACGCCCGCTGCCCAAAGGCAACGGGCACTGGATCAATGATTGCTCGCTTGCCGGTCGCGTCAGCCCTATGGCTCGGCCGCGACCGTTTGTGCGCCGCTGAAATCGTCCACGATCACCAATGCCGTGTCCGATTCCTCGCGGGGGCCGCCGGGCGTGCGGCTGCCTTCCAGCCGGAAACGATGCGTCCCCGGCGTAAAGACCCACCACACGCTTAGGCGATTGGCGTCATTAGCCTCCGCCAGGGTGACGCCGTCCTGCACCAGCCGCAGTTCCGCCCACGACTCGCCGCTTGCCACGTACCCGGCCACCTCGATGCGCTGCCGTTCACGCGGTACGCCGGGATGGATGCGGTAGGCCGTGTTGGACGTGGGCGCGGTAAGAATCAGCGGCCCTTCACCCAGTCCCGCCGTCATGGTGGCCGGCTGCGCGGCTTGGGCCACCGGCGGCGGGATCGGGACGCCCTGCGCCAACATCCACTCTTGGTAGGCGGGCGGCAGCACCCAGTAGACGCGTTCGGCGCGGCGCTCCGCCGGCGTCGTCGCATCGGCGAGCAGGCCCGTCGCCAGGTCCACGACCAAGGGCTGGAATTGGTCGTCCACCTGCGTCGGTTCGGTCCCGGCGATGAAATGCTCCGTATGCACGCGGCCGCAATAGCGCGTGGGCAGCAGCCCGCTGGGCGCACAGACCTGGACATCCGTGATGTCCGCGGGCCGCGCAAACGCGGGCGGCGTCGCTTGGTGGGCGGCCACCATGAGGTCGTGCCAGATGGGGCCGGCGCCGTCGATACCGCTGACGTCCAGCATAGGCGTGTTGTCGGCATTGCCGACCCAGACACCCACGATGCGCTGCGTAGAATAGCCGATGGTCCAATTGTCGCGCCAATCTGTCGTCGTGCCGGTCTTGACGGCAGCCGGGAAGGGCAGCTCAAGTACCGAACCGGAGCCGAAGGCGGGCAGCCGCGCCACCGCGTCCGATAGGATATCCGTGACTAGATACGCTGCCTGGGGCGATATGACACGCTCCCCACGCCCATTGCGCGGGACCGCCTGCCCCGGCACAACCGTCTCACGGTCCAAGATCGAGCGCCACTCGCCGCCGGCGTCGCGGGCCTGCACATCCAAGAGCGCCCGCGCGTCCAGGCGGCGGCCGTCCTCGAAGACGCCGAAGGCTGTCGCCAGGTCCAGTAATCTGACCTCGCCGCCGCCCAGCGTGAGGGCCAACCCATAGTCTTTGGTGAAGCTGGTGATGCCGGCCGCGGACGCCACGGCGCGCAGGGTCCCGACGCCGATGCGATCCAGCGCCCGCACCGCCGGGATGTTGTAGCTGTTAGCCAACGCGGTCCGCACACTCACCGGGCCGTGGAAGCGGCGGTCATAGATGAGCGGCTGATAGGGGACGTTGCCGCCCTGTTCGTCGCGCACATAGAAGGTTGCGGGCAGGTCGGCCAAGATGGACGCGGGTGTCAGCGGCTCCAGCCCCAACGGCTCCATCCACAGGGGGTCCAGCGCCGCGGCATAGGTCAGCGGTTTGATCGCGCTGCCCGGCTGGCGCAGGCTCAGGGCGGCATTGACGTTGCCCTGGCGGGCGGCGTCGAAGTAGTCGGGGCTGCCCACCATGCTCAGAATGTCGCCGCTGGTGGCGTCCAGAACGACCGCGGCGGCGTTGTCAATGCGCCGGTTGGGGTCGTCGTCGTCGTCGCACAGCCCCGGCGTGCGGCAGTTGAGTAGGTCCATGCGGTGGGTGACCGCGGCTTCGGCGGCGCGCTGCAAGTCCAGGTCCAGCGTCGTGACAATCCGCAGCCCGCCGGCGGCTAGCCGTTCCGCGCCGATGCGCTGGCCGACCAGGTCCTGCACATACATGACAAAGTGGGGGGCGCTGATGTCGAAGAGCGCGGAGCGGTAACGTAGCTGCTCGGCCCCGATCTGCGCGGCTTCGTCCGCGGTCACGAAATTGGCCTCGCGTATGAGCCGCAGGACGGTCAGTTGGCGCGCCTTGGCCGCGTCCGGGTCCAAGAGCGGGTTGTAGCCGGTGGGGTACTGCACCAGCCCGGCTAGCAGCGCACATTCGCCCCGGCTGAGTTGGCGGGCCGGTTTGGCGAAGAAGACCTGGGCCGCGGCCTCCAGCCCAAAGGCAAAGTTGCCATAGTAGGTCTGATTCAGATAGAGCGCGAGCAACTCGTCTTTGGTGTAGAGGCGCTCCAACTGCCAGGCCAGCCAGGCTTCGCGCAACTTGCGCCGGAGCGATTCCTCGTAGCGTTCCTCCACCGACAGGAGCAGGTTGCGCGCCAGTTGCTGCGTGAGCGTGCTGCCGCCGCTGACCACGGTGCGCCCGCGCAGGTTCTGCCAGGCGGCGCGGGCGATGGCGATGGGATCCACGCCGGGATGCAGATAGAAGCGGCTGTCCTCGGTGGCGAGCGTGGCTTGGATACAGGCCGCGGGGATGCCGTCCAGCGTCAGGTCAAGCTGTTTGCCGGCATTAGGGTCAAGCGCCTCGTAGAGCGTGCGGCCGTTGCGGTCGACGAGGCGCGTCGTGGGCCGCACCAGCCGGTCAACCGCGGCGGTCGCGGGCGGGAGATCGGCGAGCAGCCAGAAGTAGAGGGTGAGGCCGGCGAGTGTACACGCGGCCGCGCCCCACCCGATCAGGCGGCGCGCCAACCGTGTTCTCAACCAAGCAGGAATTCGCTGTGTCATATGTCCACTTAACGCAGCGCATCACGCGAATGTTCCGGTTCTTGCGGCGACCGGATCGCGGCGCTGATCAGTTGCGCTGCGCCTGCCGCGGTCGGGTTGAAACGCTTGGGCCAGCGGGTAGCTTCATCATAGCGCGCCCCGGCCAGCCGTGCACGATCCAGGCAAGCGCCCTTGAAGGTCGCGCCGGCGAGATCCGCCTCGTCCAACCGCGCGGCGGTCAAGTCGGCGCCGCCGAAGCGCGCTTGCTGCAAGTTGGCGCGGTGAAGCTCGGCCTGGATCAAGACGGCGTCTTTGGCGTCAACCCCGACCAGGCTGGCCCCGTCGAACGAGGCTCCGCTACAGTCGGCCTTGCCCAGACAAGCGCCGTCCAGCACGCAGCCGGCCAGGTCGGCGGCGCGCAGATCCGCGGCCTGGAGGTCGGCCCCGGTGAGATTGCTCCCGCGCAGGTCTGCCCCACTCAGCAGCGCGCCCGTCCATTGGACGCGGCGTAAATCCTGGCCGGCCAGCGCGCCGTTCGTGAGCCAACCGGCCACATCGGCCTGGCGCAGCGCGTCCGCGGCGACCGACGCCAGCGGGTGGCGCAGCGCCGCCAACAACTGGCGGGCGGCCTGCGCGGCGTCGCGGCGACGCTGGTTCCTGTCCAAGAGGACTAACAGGACGGCCGCAGCGATGGCCTGGGCGGCCAGCAGGTGGAACCAACCCGGCGCGGGGATCACCAGCCCGACCAACCCGACGCCCGTCAGCCAAAGCGCCTGGCGTAGCACGCCGCGGCTGACCGGGACTTGTGCCAGCAGTTGGGTCACGCGTTCGGTCGTGGGACGCGGCAGCGGCCACGGTTGCGGCCGCAAGATGAGCCATACCGCCCCGCCCAAGACGGCGTAAAAGCCGCCGATCACAAGCAGGGGGCCGACTGCATTCCAGAACATGGCTGACATGGCGGACCACCTATGCGCGGCGCAGCCGAGTTTGACACCGGCCGCGCTTCAGTCTAGAGTTAGGAATCCAAACTATTCCGACGACGACGAGATCCATGCAATCCACAGTCTCCACCAGCGTCACCATCTCCAGCAGCGAATGCGCCAGAGTACTGCTGGAAGTTGTCCCCAAGGTCATGCAGACTATCCGCGCCGAAATGCGCCGCCAACGCGGCCATGACCTTTCGGTTGTGCAGATGCGCGCGCTCGCCTTTCTGAACCGCAATCCGGGCGCACCACTGTCGGCGGTGGCGGAGCACGTGGGGCTGACGCTGCCGTCGATGTCGAGCCAGGTGTCGGGGCTGGTAGGGCGCAATCTGCTGAACCGCTCCACCGCCGCGCATGACCGGCGCTACGTGACGCTGACGCTCACCGACCAGGGCCGCGCGGTGTACGAAGACGCTCGCCGATATGCCCAGGAACAGATCGCTGCCATGCTGGATCGGCTGTCTTCCCACGAGCAGGCCACGCTGATCGAGGCGTTTGCCCTGCTGGCGGGCATTTTCCCTCCGCGTCCGGCGTCGACAGGCGACACGGCCACTCTAAACGCACCCCACCGCTAGACAGGTAATCAACACCCGCATGGCGCGCATTGAGCCACCACGCTCACCGAACATCCCGCCCGAAATCATGCCGATCCGGGCACGTCAGTTCCGCATGCCGAAGACCTTTGCCTCGCTGCGGCATCGCAACTACCGGTTGTTTATCATCGGCCAACTAGTTTCGCTCGCGGGCGTCTGGATGCAGATTATCGCACAGGGCTGGCTCGTCTACGAGATCAGCGGCTCCGAGTTGGCGCTGGGGCTCGTCGGTTTCGCCTCGGCCATACCGGTGGTGGTCATGACCCCCTTTGCCGGCGTCGTGGTGGATCGCGTCAACAAGCGCGGACTCTTGGTTATCACCCAATCGGCAGCCAAGCTATCGTCGTTCGTGCTCGCGGCGCTTATCTTCACCGACACGGTCCAGGTTTGGCATGTGATCGTCGTGGCGATGGTCCTGGGCGTCGTGAACGCCTTTGACGGCCCGGCGCGCCAGGCCTTTGTGGTGGACATGGTGGGCCGGGAAGACTTGCCTAACGCCATTGCCCTGAATTCCATGACCTTCAACAGCGCCCGCATTATCGGCCCGGCGATTGGCGGCGCCCTCCTGGTGGCCGTGGGCGCGGGGTGGTGTTTCCTGATCAACGGCCTCACGGTGGTCGCCGTGGTGGGCTGCCTGCTGCTGATGAAATTGCCCAAACACGAACCTAAGGCCACCGGGCAGTCGCCTTGGCAGCAACTGCGGCAGGGAATTTCTTATGTGGGCGATGAGCCGGACCTGACCGCACTCCTACTCCTGGCGTTGGTCTTTAGCGTCTTTGGCACCTCCTATTCCACCGTCTTACCCGCGTTTGTCGACAAGGTCTTGCACCAGGGTGCGGGCGCATTTGGCGCGATTAACATGATGACCGGCGTCGGCGCGGTGACCGGGGCCTTTATCGTCGCGCAGTACGGCGAACGTGGCTGGCGTGGGCCCTGGATGGCCGCGGCCATTCTCACGTTCCCGGTGCTGCTGACTGTCTTTGCGCTCATCCCCAGCTATGCGTTGGCGCTCATCATGGCGGTGATGCTGGGCGTCTTCTTTATGTTCGTCTTCACCTTGATCAACACGCTGCTCCAAACCAATCTGTTGGATGAAATGCGCGGGCGGGTGCTCAGCCTCTATACCCTGACGTTCTTTGGCTTGGCGCCCTTCGGCCAACTCATGATCGGCTGGCTGGCGGAGGTGATTGGGCTGAGCGACTCAATCGTGTTGAGCGCCGTACTCTGCTTTGCCGGCGCGCTGATCGTGATTCTGAAGACGCCGTCGGTACGCCGCTTGGCCTAGCCGGGGACGCCGCGGCCGCCTAGTTAGCCGCAGTGACAGCCGCCATCCGCGGCGGCTGTCACCCGATTGTCCCTCACGCAGCAGCCGTCCGTGCTCAGGCCGCGTGCTGTGCCCACAACTGCGCCAGTTCCAAACAGACCACGGTGCTGCGGGCCATGTCCTGGAGCGAGATGAACTCCAGCGGGCCGTGCACGTTCTGCTGGCCGGTGAAGATGTTGGGCGTGGGCAGCCCGCGCTCGGTGAGCTGCGAGCCGTCGGTGCCGCCGCGCATGGCGCGATGGAACGGCTCGATGCCGATGCGCCGCACCGCCGTCTCCGCCAAATGCACGGGCGTCATGTCGTTCTCCAGCCAGTAACGCATGTTGCGATACTGCGGCGTGACGGTGCACGTTACCTTGGCGCGCGGTTCACTCGCGGCCAGCGCGACGCAGGCGGCCTGGAGTGCGTCGCCGTGTGACTTGAGTCCCGCCAACTCGAAATCGCGCAGGATGAAGTCTAGCTCGACCTCGGCGGCGTTGCCCTGCATCTCATAGAGGTGGATGAAGCCCTGTTTGTCGCGGGTGGTCTCCGGGGTGCGCGTGTACTTCGGCAGGAAACCGATCAGTGAGGCCGCCAACGTCAGCGCATTGACCAACACGCCAAACGCCGTGCCGGGATGGGTCGATACGCCGGTGATGGTCACGACGGCCTTGTCCGCTGAAAACGTCTCGAAGCAGACTTCGCCCGGCTGACCGCCGTCCAGGGTGTAGGCGACAACCGCGGCCAGGTCTTCCAGCTTGATAGAGCGCACGCCTGTCCCGATCTCCTCGTCGCAGGTGAAGCAGAGCCGGATGGGGCCATGCGGCAGCTCCGGGTGGGCGAGCAGGTGGCGCGCCAACGTCATCATCACCGTGGCCCCGGACTTGTCATCCGCGCCCAGCAGCGTCGTCCCGCTGGCAGTCACCACATCCTCACCGATCTTCTCGTGCAGAAACGGGAAGACGGCCGGGTCGATGACGTGCGTCGGGTCGTCCGGTAGCACGATGGGGCTACCGTCATAGCTGCGGTGCACAAGCGGCTTGACGCCCGCGCCGGGAAAGGCCGGCGAGGTGTCCACATGGGCGAGAAAGGCCACGGTGGGCGTGGCATGGCCGACGGTGGCAGGCAGCGTGGCGAGGGTGCAGCCGTAATCAGTCACGCGCACATCGCTTGCGCCCAGCGCGGTCAATTCGGCAGCCAGCAGGCGCAGCAAGTCCCATTGACGTGCGGTGCTGGGGACGGTAGTCCCGCGCTCGTCGGGTGTCGTGTCAATCTGGACATAACGCAAGAACCGTTCTTCCAGGTCGGGCACGAACTGTGCAAAGTCCATAATTCGCTCCAGTTTGATGGTCAGACCGGCTAACGCCGGCGATGGCGAATGGTTTATGGATTGATCTTGCCTCAAGCCGCGATGGCGGCCAAATCCGTGTGGCAGCCCATCCTGTGGCGGGCCAAAACAGGGCGCAAGTGTTGCGTTGGCGCGGGGTCGGTGGCACAATAGCCGCCGAACGTCCGTAACCAGCGAGGCAGGAAGGAACTGGAATTCGTGTCCAAGATCGCGCCCGAGTCGAAAGCCGCGACCAAACCGGCGCAGCGGCTCTTTATCCCCGGCCCAACCGATGTAGCGCCGGAGGTGATGGCCGCGCAGACCGCGCCCATGATCGGCCATCGCAGCGATGAGTTTGAGGCGCTCTTTGCCAAGGTGCAGGCGCAACTGCGCGCCCTGTACTTCACCGAGCAGCGCGTCTAT
>CAYJQA010000156.1:285-10252 GCA_964372065.1 uncultured Litorilinea sp. | reverse complement strand
ATATCGCAACATTCTTTGTCTACCCTAACCATTCTGCAACATGAAAATACCCTATTGCTGTCCCAGCATCTCTGAGGTTCATACCAGGCCCTAGCGCGGCAACTATGCGGTTCCGCAGCGGCTGACTTTCATCGCCGGTAGGCCTATTCTGCCATGTTTGATTGCGAAGCCGCGTAGAATCTCAGTGGGGAGTGCGTGAGGCGGTTTCTATCTCAGGTAACTTGAATAGAGATGCGGGTTCGAGTATGCTGGTTATGACGCGCACACAAGCATAACTGGCGACTTGGACGAATGCCATCGTCGGATGGCGCACCGCCGGCATAGAGTCTGTGTGAAGCGATTTCGGCATACGATTGGCCGGAGCGCAGGCGACAACACGATGGCCTACAAAATTACGGAACCGGTCGATATTCCGCATCTGCAACAGATGCTGGATGCGCTTGAGGCGGACATCAGCGAGCGCGAACGCACCGCCGCGGCGTTGGCGCGCAACAACGCCGAACTGCAGGGCGAGCTGCAACGGCGGTTGGCCGAAAGCGAGAGCCTTGGTCGCGTGCTGGTGAGCTTGCTTCAGAAGACTGTGCTGGACCAGGTGCTGGACATCGTCTGCACCGAAGCCCAGGGCTTGATCGGGGCCACAGGCAGCGCTATCTTGCTGCTGACCGATCAGGCGTGGCTGGAGGTCAAGCACCGATTGGGCAGGCCGTTGACGGCCGTGGAACGCCTGCCCGTGGACGGTACGCTGGCCGGTGAGGTCGTCCGCAAGGGTGAGCCGGTGCGGCTCAACGACCCGACCCTCTTTGCCCAGGCGCAGGTGTATCAGTGGCCCGCCGATCTGACCGCGCTGCTGGCGTTGCCGCTCCATGTCAACGGCGGGATCATCGGCGTGCTGGACGTGGTCAACAAGGCGGGCGGTTTCACCGAGGAAGATGTCCGTGTCATGTCCATTTTCGCCAATCAGGCGGCCATGGCCATCGAGCACGCCCGACTGCAACAGCAAGCCGAGCAACTGGCCGTGATCGAGGAACGGCAGCGTCTGGCGCGGGAGTTGCACGATTCGGTCACCCAGTCACTCTACAGTGTGACCCTCTATGCCAACGCCGCCGCGCTGGCGCTGGCCGCCGGCAAAGGGGAGGTAGCGTCCGGCTACCTGGCGGAGCTACAGGAAACCGCGCGGGAAGGGATGCGCGACATGCGGCTGCTCATCTTCCAACTCCATCCGCCCGTCTTGGAGGCTGAAGGACTGGTGGCTGCGCTGCAGGCGCGGCTGGCGGCGGTCGAGGAGCGCGCCGGGCTACAGACCCAGTTTCGTGTCGAGGGCGAGCGGCGATTGCCCATCGCCATCGAGGAAGACCTGTACTGGATCGCGCAGGAGGCCCTGAATAACGTACGCAAACACGCCGCGGCGCGGCATGTGACCGTCCATCTGCACTTCACTGCGGCGACCATTCGCCTCGACGTCGTGGACGACGGCGTGGGCTTCGACCTGCAGGCCGTGCGCGCGGAAGGGCGGGGCGGCGGCGGCTTACGCAGTATGGCCGAACGCACGGCGCGTCTCGGCGGGCAACTAACCCATGAAAGCCGGTCGGGTGAGGGCACACGGTTGACTGTCGAGGTAACGCTATGATTCGAGTGCTGATTGTTGACGACCATGCCATTGTCCGCAAAGGCATCCGGGCCTTGCTGTCCGAATCCGGTGGCTTTGAGATCGTGGCGGAAGTCGCCGATGGGCAGGCGGCGGTACTGGCCGCGGCGGAAACCCAGCCCGACGTCATCCTGATGGATTTGCTGATGCCCGGCATGGACGGCATCGAGGCGACGCGCCGGATCACGAGCCTGCAGCCGGAGGCGCGCATCCTGGTCCTGACCAGCTTTGCCGCGGATAACAAGCTGTTCCCCGCCATCAAGGCGGGGGCGCTGGGCTACCTACTGAAAGACTCCTCGCCGGAGGAACTCGTGCGGGCCATCCGCCAGGTGCACCGCGGGGAGCCGGCGCTCCATCCGACCATCGCCCGCAAGCTACTGCAAGAAGTCGCCCACCCGGCCGACCTCCAGCCCGCCCCGGAAGCGCTGACGGTGCGCGAGCTGACGGTGTTGCGGCTCATCGCGCAGGGGCTGAACAACCAAGAGATTGCGGACGAGTTGGCAGTCAGTGAGCCGACCGTGCGCGCCCACGTGAGCCGGATTCTGGGCAAGTTGCATCTTGCCAGCCGCACCCAGGCCGCCCTGTATGCCGTCCGGGAGGGGCTGACGTCTGAGGATGCGGCCGCCTCGGAAGAGGGGTAGCCACAGACTGCGTCGTTCCGCGCCGGACCTGTACACCAAACACCGTACACCATATGAACTGAGGGCCGTCCATTGGGCGGCCTTTTTGTTGGGCAAACCCTAGCGTTTGCGCTGACGACAGGGTCGTACGCGCAGGCTATGCTGGGTACAGTGCCGGTATGGAATCCCGAAAGGAGCACAAGATGAAAATGCATAATCTTGAAGACTTGTATGTCGACCAACTCAAAGATCTCTATAGTGCGGAAAAGCTACTGGTGCAGGCATTGCCCAAGATGGCGGAGGCCGCCACGTCTGGGAACCTGCGACAGGGCTTCGAGGATCATCGCGAGCAGACGCGCACCCATGTTGCCCGGCTTAAGCAGATCTTTACCAGGCTGGGTACTATCCCAGGGCGCAAGAAATGTGAATCAATGGAAAGTCTGATCCGGGAAGGCGAGCGCGCGATCGCATTGCAGGGCAACGACATGGTGCGTGACGCAGCACTAATCGGTGCGGCGCAGCGAGTGGAACACTACGAGATTGCGGCGTATGGCGCCGTGCGCACCTATGCTAACCACCTGGGCTTCAAGGACGATAGGGATCTCTTGCAGAAAACGCTGGATGAAGAAGGCGAGACTGATACGAAGTTAATCGACATTGCCGAGGGCAGTTTCCTGAGCGCCGGCGTTAACGAAAAGGCGAACCAAGATGAGCCGGTCATGGCGTCTAGCGAGGCCGAGCGCGCGGAATGAACGGAACCCCCTAGACGCATCGTAGCGGCAGCGGACTTCACACGTTGAGCTATGCGCCGGTCACACATCCGTATCGAACAAGTCTGCCGGCGCGGGCGAGATAGACCAGATGAAGCAAGATGTCCGTAACGAGACACTTTACAGTTTCGGCAAGAAATGGCCCTTCGGTGGGCGTTCACACAGGAGTAGACGCAATGGCAAGCAAGCAACCCAAGACGCCCAAAGCACAGGCAAAACGGCCGTCCAGAGGTTATCGGAGATACCTGCGGCGACAGAAGCAAGCTGCCCGCAAGGCCACCGGCATCAGCGGCTGACCGAGTAGCGGGCAAACCGGAATGACGTCAGCCCTCCCGCAAGCCGGTGTCAAATTGGCATTCGGCAGCGGATGCAAGCGTTTGACCACATTAGGAACGGGGGATCGATATGCAAGGCAACGACAAGGTTCTCGCCGCACTCAACCAACTCTTGGCGGATGAACTCACCGCGATCAGCCAGTACATGGTGCACTCCGAGATGTGCGACAACTGGGGCTATGACAAACTCCACCAAGCCATTGAGCATCAGGCGCGGGATGAGATGCACCACGCGGAATGGCTCATTCGGCGGATTCTCTTCCTGGAGGGAACGCCGGTGGTATCCAAGCTCAACCCGATCCGGATCGGCCAGACCGTGCTGGCAATCGTGAGCAACGATCAAGAGGACGAGTTGGGGGCTATACGCGCCTACAACAGTGCGATTGGCTTGGCCCGTGAAGTGGCCGACCAAGCCACGGCCGATCTGTTGACGCAGATTCTCAAGATGGAAGAGGGGCATGTGGACTGGGCCGAGATCCAGCGCACGCAGATCGAGCAGATGGGTATCGAGAACTACTTGACCAACCAGACCGGGGGCGCGGCAGGTTAGCCGCCACGGGGTCCAGACATCCGCCGCCGGCGTGGCCGGTGCCGGTGTTGGACGGCGGAAGGTCGCAAGCACTCGCGGTAATCGGGCTGAATATAGAGGAGACGAACATGAACGGTCACTATAGTGAGGGTGGTTCCAGCGCCAGTCGACTGCCGGGCTTCTTGGCCGGGCTGCTGTTTGGCGGTCTGGCTGGGCTGGTTCTTGGCGGCCTGGGCGGCGCGGCGGCGATGTTGTTGTTGGCGCCGCGCACGGGCAAGCAGACACGGTCCCAGATCCAGAAGCAAGGTTCGAAGCTGCGTCATCAGGCGGTTGAAAGCATGGAAGACGTGGTGACAGAGGCAGGCGACAAGGCCCACCAGTTCGCAGACAGTGTAAACAAAGGCGTTGGTGAACTGCAACAACAGGCGCAGGACATGCTCGGCGCGGCCAAGAAATAAGTATGGCCTCAGCGCAACCGGCGTCAATTCGGGCGGTACTTCGCACACTCAAGGAGACATGCAGATGAACAAGGATGTATTCGAGGGCAAGTGGAAGGAAATGCAGGGTCAGGTCAAAGAGTGGTGGGGCAAACTCACCGACGACGAACTGGACCAGACGGGCGGTAAGGCAGACCAACTCGTCGGCCTGCTTCAACAGAAGTATGGTTACACCCGCGAGCGCGCTGAACAGGAATTCGAGCGCCGGCTGCAGCAGGTCAAGGATGCCGTCAAGAAGGACTGAGGCGCTCACCTGTGACGGGGCGCGCTGAAGGCCGGGTAGAGGCATGTCGTTCGCCGTCCCCTTCTTTTCGCGAAGGGGCGGCGAAACGGTACGGAGCACGGATCTCGCCGTCAACACGGACGGGCTGTTTGTTCACAATCACTCATAGGGAGGACGCAAGATGGTAAATTTCCTGATATGGATCGTCGTCGGGGGGATCATCGGCTGGTTGGCCAGCATGATCATGCGGACGAACGCGCAGCAGGGCCTACTGCTTAACGTCGTAGTGGGTATCGTCGGCGCATTCGTGGGCGGTTGGTTCCTGTCCCCGTTCTTTGGGATCAGCACGATCAACGAAACCAACTTCAGCGTCCCCGCCATGCTGGTGTCGCTCGGGGGCGCCGTCATCCTGCTGGCCGTCGTCAACCTCTTCCGCCGGGGAAAGGTGCGGTAACGAACAGGACGCAAGAGTAGCAGCGGACCGCCCCATTCTGGGCGGGGTAGCGCGGCCCGGCACCAAACAGCGTACAACAAAAGAGAGCGGGCCGTCCGCGAGGGCGGCCCGTTTGCTAGGCAAAGTCTATCGCTTGCGCTGATGATCGCGCCGTTTCCGTCTCCTATACTACAAGAGGGAAGAAAGACGCTCTTCCCGGTTTTCGGCGGAAACAGCAGCTACTTATCGAAGGGAAGGTAGGACAACGGGGCTTCTTGAGTGACTCGTTGTTGGGTTGGTTGCCGGATAGCAAGAATGAAGCGCTGACAGTGATCTGATGGGGGGAACACCATGACAGTAGAACGACGCGAAGTGCAGACCGAGGTCGTGAGCTACAACGCCGCGGCCGATGGGCCCGTGGATGCGCGTATGCGCGTCCCGGCTCCCACGACAGCATTCCAGACAGAAACCATTACCGGTGATCCGTATGCCGCCCGGCGTAGCCAAGTTCTCAAGCTCCAGCAGGTGATCTATTTGTTGTTCGGGCTTCTGGAGGGGCTGTTGGGCATCCGCTTCGTGTTGGGTCTGCTCGGCGCCAATCCGGCGGCGGGCTTTGCACAGTTCATCTACGGTATCACGGCGTCGTTCATCGCCCCGTTCGTGGGGCTGTTTGAGCAACCGCACTTCGAGGGCATGGTCTTTGAGTGGAATGCGCTAGTCGCCATCCTCGTGTACGCATTGCTCGCCGGGGTGCTTGTTAGAGTGGTGGCGCTCGTGATGGGCAACACCCGGCGCGGCACATACACCACCACATCCAGTCACGTTGACAAGGCCTGAAGTCGGTCTATCCATCCAAGAGTTCAAGGACACCGCGCACGACGAAATTGCACTGCCATTCTATAAGGAGGTTCCCCCAGTGGATACCGACAATCGCAGACAAGAGCATGACGCAGAGGTTCGGAGAGACTTTTCCGCCGGACGGCTGATCGGGAGGTTGGCCGGCGCGAAGTGGCTGCACAAGTACAGGTTCGTGACGGTTTCGTTCATCGTCACCGCGCTGGTTGTGGCGTCGGTAGCGGCTGCCTTGACGCAAACCGCGCCAACGTTGGGTACGGCAGAGAGCTTCGGAGTCCTGGGCGGTTCGACGGTGACCAATACCGGCTCCACCGTTGTCACCGGCGATCTAGGTGTCTGGCCCGGTCTCGCCATCACCGGCTTTCCTCCAGGGATCGTCCTTCCTCCCGGCGTACCCCACGCCGGTGATGCGGTAGCCCAGCAGGCGCAGAGCGATGTCACGATTGCGTACAATGCTTTGGCCGGCCAGGCATGCTACCGCAATCTATCGGGGCTGGATCTAGGCGGACTCACCCTCACGTCGGGCGTCTATTGTTTTGACTCGTCGGCCCAGTTGACGGGACAACTCACTCTCGACGTCCAGGGCAACGCCAATGCGGTCTTCATTTTCCAGATCGGGAGTACGCTCACGACCGCACCCGGCTCGTCAGTCGTCTTTGTCAACGGTGGTCCCAGTTGTAACGTGTTTTGGCAGGTTGGCAGCTCCGCGACTCTCAATACAACTACCGTGTTCGCAGGCAACATCGTTGCGCTCACGAGCATAACCCTGAATACCGGCGCAAACGTGACCGGTAGGCTCTTGGCGCGCAATGGCGCCGTGACGCTGGATAGCAACAACATCGCCCGCTGCATCGAACCCTCGGCGCAGACGGATACACCGCTGCCGGCCACGCAGACCGCAATTGCCGCCACCCAGACTGTCATTGCACCCACGCAGACCGCGATCGCCGCCACTCAGACTGCCATTGCACCTACGTTGACCGCGATCGCGATGACGCCGGCGCCGACACTACCACCGCTCACGCAGACCGCGATCGCCGCCACCCAGACCGCCATCGCCGCGACGCGGGTCGCGGTCGCGCCTGTGCTGACCGCGATCGCCATGACGCCGATCCCGCAGGCTCTCGACGAAATCGACCAGCCGCAGTTGCCCACTCGCCTCTACTTGCAGTGGATTGGTCACTAGCGCAGGTCTTGGTGAATGACGTGGTGGCGTGACCCCTGCACCAAACGGCGTACAACAAAGGAGAGCGGGCCGTCCGCGAGGACGGCCCGTTTGCCGGACAGAATCAGAGGACAACGCCCGCGCCGGCACAAGGCCATTAACTGTTGAATCAACATCAAGGAGAAGACTCATGAGTAAAGGTCAGAAGACGAAGAAGAGCGATAAGAAGAAGCCCGTCACAACCCTGAAAGAAAAACGGCAAGCGAAGAAAGACAAGCGGGACAAGAAGGAAAATCCCGGCGTTGCCGATGCATAGTCGCCGGTCCGTGATCTGCCTGACCCGCCGTGAATTGGCACGACGGGTCAGGCATCCGCTGGGTGCTGCCCCGCACTCGTTAGGAAGTGCGGGACGACAAAGCAGATAGAAAGCTTCCGCGCTGGTAGAGTGCAAGCGCAGATAGTGGCGCTGACTGACAAGTGGGGCGACCGAAGCAAGACAGGTACACCAAAAGGTATACAACAAACAGCGAGGGTCGCCTTTGAGGGCGGCCTTTTTGCTGGGCAAACCCTAGCGTTTGCGCTGACGACAGGGTCGCACCGTTACGCTATGCTCTAGATGGAGTGATTGCAGTTGCCCAGGCTGCCTGGCCGGGTGAGTTCGAGGCCGTCGAGAAGAATGGGCGCGAGGTGAGCGTTCATCCGTGCGCATCTCTAGTCTGTGTCTTTGCTGGCGGATGACCGGGAGGCGGAAATAGCATGCCGGGTTGTGCGGCGGCTTGTCTACCGTCACATCGTCATCCTAAAACCAGCTTGAGAATGTTACCGACAAGTATGAGCAACGAGGAGGAAGACTGATGGCACTCAATGTGAAAGACGAACCCCGACCCACAAATGACTCGCGTGCGCGAACGGTGGCTGAACCACGGAAGGTGGCGCCCGTGGAACGCAAGCCAAGTTTGGGGGAGCGGTGGGGCAATGTCCAGCCGAGCAAGATGACGCTGTTCTGGGCCTGTCTGGCGAGCGTCATTCTGACCGTCGTGATCGGCTTTGCCTGGGGTGGCTGGGTGACCGGCGGCAGCTCCCTGGCGGCCGGCGTGGCGGTGGGGAAAGATGCCGTCATCCAGCGGCTGGCGCCCATCTGCGTCGCCCAGTTCAACCTGGACCCTGACAAGGCCACGAAGCTCGCCGAATTGACGGCACTGACTACGTACAAGCAGGCGCAGTATGTGCAAGACCAGGGTTGGGCCACCATGCCTGGCGAAGCGAAACCGGACAGCAAGGTAGCCGCGGCCTGCGTAAAACTGCTCTTGACGATGACCCCGTAGACAATCCGGTGGACGCAGGACCGGTTCTGCCGGATTGCATGAAGGATGGATGCTGGCCTGCCTTCCCGAACAGCGGTAGCTTTCGGGAAGGCAGGCCAGACGCACTTCTGCAAAACCTGTGTATTCCGAAGCCGTTCACCGGGCAAGCGTGCAGGGGCAGGCGTCGAGCAGCGGAGCGCGCATGGCCTGGCTAACGCAGAATCGCGACCGCGTAAGCTCTGTCAGCGGTGAGAAGCCTCAACCCAAAGAGGACGCAGTGGATCCAACACGATCCGTCGTCCGACGATCTGTCGCAAGAGTTCGGTGAGTTGCAGTTCACTTGGGATAGCACTAACACCGCGAGTGACCCACAGTGGCAGCGGCTGGACGATGAGCAAGCTGAAGCGCTGACGGGCGAAAGCCTGAGCGCCCTGAATCGACGCTTAGGGGACTTCGAATCACAGATTGAGGAGGGAACCGCACATGAACGAACTGAAGCCAAAGGCGCAGCATGAACGACTCTTGGCCGATGCTGACAAAGAGAAGATTGTGCAATACCTGAGTAATGGCCGGGATCAAGATGTCACCAGAATCGCGGTAACACTCGCACGTCAGTGTGATCTGTTCGTCCACTTCCAGCGCTTATGGATGCTGCGTGTAACAGGCCTCGACGAGAAGCTGGGCACGGAGCGGTACATGCAGAACATCTTTGTAAACAAGCGGGCCTTGTACAAGGAACTGAGCAAAACGACGCCCCCGGAATAAGCCGGAATGGACTCGCGAGCTTTGGCGACGCTAGTTTTTGGGTGCACAACCATGTGCGGCAACATGCCGGCGCTTCTGGATGGTTCGCCAATGGCGAATCGGATTCTGTCCCATGTCGCCGCCATTGCCCAGATAGACGGCCCGCCGAGAGCGACATTTCACTTATGCGTTCCAGTCACCCAACTGATCGCCCTATGCTATGCGGGACAAACTGATGTGCCAGCCAATTGGAGAAGATACGGGGGACGCCGGGAGCAGTGCAGTCACTGTACGCCTCTTGCTCGCGGACGACCAGCCGCGTGTCCGGCAGAGCCTGGAGGCGCTGCTCACGGCGCTGCGCTGGAGCAATTCCAGCCGCACCGCTGCCCCCATCGAAATCGTCGGCGAAGCCAATGATGGTCAGCGTGCGCTGGATCAGGTGCGGGTGCTCCGTCCGGATGTCGTCGTGCTGGATCTGCCCACCCATGACGCGGCGCATCGCGTACCAATCAATGGGTCGCAGCCGGACGGTTTGGTGGTGATTCGCACGATCAAGCGCCGGTGGCCGTCCGTCCGGGTCGTGGTCCTCACCATGTATGCCACCGATCGCGCCGCCGTCCTGGCGGCCGGAGCCGATGCCTTTCTCCTCAAGGGCTGCCCCACCAGTGACCTCCTGGACGCCGTGATGGCCGCCGCGCGCTGAACTGTCCCCGCTGGACACGCGCCGATCCTCTGCGCCCAAGCCGCCCGATCCACTGCGTACCAAATCACTCACTGCACAGGCTTCGCCGCGCGGTCGGGTTACCCCAGGTTTTCCAGGAACAGCAAGAACATCTTGCCGCCCAGC
>CAYJQA010000156.1:0-275 GCA_964372065.1 uncultured Litorilinea sp. | reverse complement strand
CCAGCGCGTTGCCGGCATGGGCGCGCCAGGGCTTGGCGATGATGTCGAGCCGCCCGCGGCCGGTGAGGTCGGCGGCCACGGCTTCATGCCCGCCCAGGTTAGCGTCCAGGATGACGTGCTCCTGCCATTGGCCGCCGCGTCCGTCCAGGTTCTCCCAGATAAACCAGCGCGGTTGTCCTTCCCCACGCACGGCCTCCATCTCGCACGAAAAGATGTCCAGATCGCCGTCGCCGTCGAAGTCGGCCACGACGAGGCTGTGATAGGCGCCGCGGCGC
>CAYJQA010000155.1:0-10263 GCA_964372065.1 uncultured Litorilinea sp. | reverse complement strand
AGGTCATACAGTCCCACCACGAGCCGGTAGTCGCCGGGCGAAAGGCCTTGCGGCAAGGGCAGCGTCATGGCATCGGCCAGCGTCTCGCCCTCGCGCCAGAGCGTGGACGGCACGACCCCGCCCAACGGGAGGCGGTCCCATTGGGCCGCAAGCTGGCCGTCCGGCCCGATGAGATGGAGCAGCGTGGTATAGTCGCGGCGCGGGGGGCGGGCCGCCTGCCACGCCAGCGTCAGCGCCACGTCGCGGGAGCCCCCTGGGCGCGGTGTCGCGTCCACGCGGGGCGCGGCGGCGTGGGTCAGCGGCGCGGTCTCCACCGCCGCGCCCAGCAGGCGGATTTCGTCGGCGAACTGGGGCGCGGGGTCCAGCCGCGTCACCTCCGGCTGGGGGCCGACCGTCACATAGCCCACGGGCAGCAAGTCCGGCAGCAACGTGGTCGTCCCCGCCACCGCGGGCGGGATCAGCGTCTGCGTGGCGGGGTCATAGAAGCCCACCTCGACGCGCAGATAGCCGGGCGGTGTCTCCGCGGGCAGGGTGAAGTCGTGGCCGTCGATGTACACCTCGCCGGGCCGCCAGTCGGACGTGGCCGCGCCAAAGGGCCAGCCCTCGCTGCGTGCGACCTCGGTCCCGGCCGCGTCCATCAGCCGCACCAGCACGTTCAGGTTGGCGGTGGGCGTGGCGAGCACATAGAGCCGCAGCCGCACCACAAAGGGCGCGCCGGGCACGACGGGCGCGGGCGGCGTCTGCGTCTGCACCAGCCGGAGCGCGCCTGCCCAGTCCGTGAAATAGGCGGGTGGCGGCGCGTCGTGCAGGTCATAGACCCAGGCATAGTCCAACCCGTGCAGGTTGACCGTGTACTCCGGCGTCAGCGTGGCGAAGTAGTCCAGCAGCCGCGCATCGGGGACCTGGCGCTGCCACTGGTGCGCGTAGAGCACGGCGTAATCGGCGCAGTAAAAGTCCTCGATGTCCAGGTCCTGGCCCACAAAGATGTAATTGAACGAGCCGCCGCGATACCAGGACGCCGCGGTCAGTTGGCTGGCGTCGGGCTTGGCATTGAGGTAGCGGGCGGCCACGTCCAGCCCCTCACCCAGCCCGATCATGAGCGTCTGTGGAGCTTTGGCCGCGCCGCCCAGGAGGGGGTTGTAGTAGGTGAAGTAGTAGGGGAAGTGGGGCAGCGCCAGCGCCGCTTGGCCCGCCAGGACGACGGGCAGCAGCCAGCGGCGCAGTAGGCCCCGGCCTGCCCACGCCAACGTCACGGCCCAGCCCACCCCGGCGACGAAATCCAGAGGGTAGAAGGCGGGCAGCAGATAGCGCGGGAACTTCTTGGAGCCGAGCGTCATAAAGGCGGCGAAGGCCAGCGCATAGAGCGCCAGCAGGCCTGTCGTGCGCCAGGTCAGGTCGCGGCGCGGGAGCCCCCTGGGCGCGGTCGCGACCCCGGCGACCAACGCCAGCGCCAGCCCCAGCAGCGTCATGGGCGTGGTGCGCCACAGATAGGCGATGGGGTAGAAGTGCGGCCCAGGGTCGCCCTCGATGATCTGCCCGGCGAAGTAAAGCTGCTTGCTGTGACCCTCGGCGGCGGATTCGCCCGCGGCCGCGAAGATCTGGCGCAGGCTGCCCACCGGGTCCACCCACATGGCGGGCCACAGCGCCACAAAGATCGCCGCGGCGACCAGCCCCCAGATCGCACCGTCCACCACCGCCCGGCGCAGTTCGGGCATGGGGAAGCGGCGGCCGCGCGCCCAGGCCGCGACCACGTCGATGCCCGCCAGCAGCGCCACCAGCGGCCCCAGCATGAGGCTGGGCGATTTGGTCAGCCAGGCCAGCCCCGCCATGCCGCCCGACAGCAGCAGGTCGCCGCGGCGGTCCTGCGTGCGATAGCGCAGCCAGGCCAAGACCGCGACCAGCATCAAGACCGCGCTGAGGCCGTCCACGTGCAACATACGGCTGAGGCCCAGGCCGAATGGCTCCAGACCCGCCAGCAGCACGCCGGCCAGCGCCGCGCGCAGCCCGATGAGGTCCGCGGCCAGCCAGAAAGCGAGCACAAAGAGCGCCACCGTCGCCAGCACGACAAAGCTACGGCCCGCGGCGAGCATCGCCAACGGCGGGTGGCCGTGGCTGCGCAGGAAGTCCTCGATGCCGTCGCTCATGCTGGTGATCTGACCCGCGGCGTCGGCGGGGTAATCGGGGTAGGCCGTGAGAAAGCCGAACATCCCCAGCCACATGGTGGTGACGCCGGGGTGATAACGCTGGAAGGTGGCGGCCCAGTCGCCCTGGGCGAGCGCCAGGTAGAAGTTGCCGGAGCGGGTGAGCCAGGAACGTTCGTCCACGGCGACAAAGCGGTCGAGCGCCAGGCCGCGCGGCAGCCACAGGACCAGCGCCAGCGCCAGGCTGAGCGCGACGGCCCGCCAGGGGATGCGCCGCGGTGGGCGCGGCGAGGCGTTAGCGGTCATGGCGTGGCGTCCGTATGCAGGCCAGTAGGCGCGGTATCGAGGGGCGTCACAAGATTAGCGACAGTCGCCTCATTGTAGCGGCGGTTTCCATACCGCCGTGGCTGCCATTGCCCCAGATGTGCGGTATGGAAACCGCACCTACGGTGACAACGCGCGGCCATGTCAGCGCGGCGCGACGGTGAAGGTCGCGACCGTATACGCGTCGCCGATGGGTGCGCCGGCCTGCGTGAGCGGCAGACGGGTGAGCGTCGCCAGGTCGTACCAGCCCACCAGCACCCGGTAGTCGCCGGGCGGCGCATCGGCAGGCAGCGTCAGCGCATAGGCGTCGGCGATGCGTTGGCGCGGCGGCCAGTAGGACGTGGGCAGGAAGCCGTGCATGGGCTGGCTGTCGCCCTGGACGAGGGGCGTCCCGTCCGGGCCGACCACATGCACAAACGCGGTGTAATCGGTGTGGATGTACTTGAGCGCCTCCCACTCCAGTTGCACGTCGACGGTGTCGCCGGGGGCGAGCGTGCGGCCGTCCACCGACGCGGCGGCGTTCAACTGGGCCAGGTCGCCCAGGCGCACGGGTGCGTCCAGCTTGCCCGCGGCGGCCGGCGGCCAGTCGCCCACGATCAGGTAGTCCAGCACATAGGGGTCGGCCACCGGCTTGCCGGTGCTCAACTGGACCGCGGGCAGGTGGTCAAAGGTGGCGGGGTCATAGAAGCTCAACTCCATCCGGTAGAGACCGGGCGGCGTGCCTTCCGGGATGTCCACCTGGATGCTGTTGTCGCGCAGGATTTCGCCGGTTTCCCACTTGGCGGTGGCGACGCCGTCGTCGAGCCAGCCTTCCTTGAGCAACAGCGTGTGGCCGTCCTGGTTGACCAGGCGCAGCTTGAGGTTGACGTTGATGTCCAGCGGGCCGGTCTTGACATAGTAGATGGTCATGTCAAAGCGTTGGCCGGGAACCATCGCGCCGCTGAAGGTGTCGTAATAGACCAGGCGGATGGCGTCGCCCCACTCCACGGTATAGTCCGCGGGCAGCGTGGCGCGCATGTCGTAGATGCGCACATACTCGATGCCGGCGAGGTTGACGGTATGCACTGGCGTGAGCGTGTCAAAATAGTTCAACATGCGCCGGTTGGGCAGCTCGCGCTGCCACTGGTGGTTGTAGACGACCGAGTAATCGGATTCCCAGATGTAGCGGTTGGACGCCGAGGTCCCGTCATAGAAGAAGCTGAACGGCCCGCGCTCATACCACGACGCCACGGTGGTGGTCGCGACGTCGGTGTTGGCGTTGAGCCAGCGCGCGGCTTCGTCCAGCCCTTCGCCCCAGCCGATAAACATGACCTCCGGCGCTTTGGCCGCGCCGCCCATGACCGGGTTGTAATAGCTCATGTAGTAGGGGAAGGTGACGAGCGCCAGCCCGCCTTGCACGGCGACCGCGCCCGCCAGCAGGACCGGCCCGGCGACCCGCGCCCAGCCCCCGCGGACTTGCTCCACCAGCCAGACAAACAGCCCCGTCCAGCCCAACGCGGCCAAGATGTCCAGCGGCGGGTAGACGGGCAGCAGATAGCGGTCGAACTTCTTGGCGGCCAGCGTCATAAAGACCAGAAAGAAGAAGGCCATCGCCAGCAGCCCCAACGTGGTCAGCGCCACGCGGCGTTGGCGGACCAGACTGCCGCGCACAAACCAGCCCACCACCAGCAACGCCAGGCCGATCAGCACGACGGGCGTGGTCCGCCACAGGTAGTTGACCAGGTAGAACCGCGCGCCTGGGTCGCCGTTATAGATAGTCCCGTTGAAAAAGACGGGGCTGGTGTGGCCCTGGGTGGCGTAGTCGCCGGAGATGTCCAGCACTTTCGCCAACGTATCGCGCGGGGCGACCCACAGCGCAGGCCACAGCGCCACATAGACGACGACCGCGACCGCGGCCCAGATCAGCAGCGTGCGCAGCCAGCGCCAGATGGACGCGGGGCGAAAGATGCCCGTCCAACGTCCCCCTGGCTGGGTGAGGACATGGTGGATCACTTCGATGCCGGTCAGCAGCATCATCAACGGGATGAGAAAGACGCTGGGCGTTTTGGTCAGCCCGGCGATGGCCGTAAAGACGCCCGCCGCGATCAGGTCGCGCAGCCGCCGCCCGGCAAACAGATAGGCCATGGCCGCCAGCGCGGCCAGGATCATAAAGGTGCTGAGCAGGCTATCCGGGTGGAGAAAGCGGGAGAGCGCGGCGTGGAAGGGGTCCAGCGCGATGAACAGGAAGGCCGTCAGCGCGGGCCAGAAGCCGATCAGCCGCAGCGCATAGAGAAAGGCCAACGCCAGCGCGACCACGTTGAAGATCACGACGAAGGTGCGCCCCGCGGCCAGCATGTCGATGGGCGCATGGCCGGACGCGGCCAGGAAGGCCATGAACTCGTCGCCCCACTGGTATTGGCCGGTGACGTGCTGCACATAGTCGGGGAACTGCCACAGATAGCCCGCCATGCCCGCATACATGATGGTGACGCCGGGATGACCGTGCTGGAAGGCGTCGACCAGGTTGCCGCTGGTGAGGGCCTGGTAGAAGTTGGCCGAGCGCACCAGCCATTTGCTTTCGTCGATGGTGACGAAATGGTCCAACTGAAACGCGCGAGGCAGCCACACGGCCAGCGCGATCACCGCCGTAGCAATGACGTTGCGCCACCGCGCGGCGCTCCGGCTGCCGGTCTGGACAGCAGGCGCGGTCGTGGCCGCGGGCGCGGCGATCTTGTTCGGTTTGATGGTATCGAGCACACGCAACTCCATTCCCCGGCGTCCGTCGCCAGGCGCAGTACCCGCCACTATAGCACAGGGCTGCGGCTTCCTGGAAGCTGCCGAGGGTCTCACGCAAAGCGGGAGAAGGAGAGGTCTCACGCAAAGCCGCTGAGCACGCCAAGAAGAAGGGTTCCGCGATGCTGTCATCATGCTGTCATTCTGAGGAGTCTGCGACGAAGAATCCCGGTGCGGAGCGCGGGCGTGCGTTTGGCAACGCGCACCGATGAGGATTGCCCCATTTCACAGGCGATCCGTGCCTTGACAACCTAGAACGCATGGTCTAAAGTGGTTCTGACGGGAACGATCCGCGCCGCCGCGGGCTGCGCCGCATCCGCTGACTCCTGCCATTTCTCCACCCAAAGGAGACGACCATGACCGATCCCTTGTCGTTCTATGCTAGCCACGGTGTGATGACCGAGCCGGGCGACTATCGGCGGCTGTTCGACGGGCTGCCCACCGATGTGGCCGCGCTCTGCCGCATGATCCAGGGTCTCCAGGTGCACATCTTCTGGGCCGAACGCTATGGGCTGCATCTGGACGAAGCGCGCAAAGAGGAAGTCCAGTTGCGGACGATGACGGCGCGGCTGGCGCGGCTGCTGGAGTTGGACGACCGCCCGCTGACCGCCGCGCGCCCCCTGGACAAGAAACTGGTGGGCAACTGCCGTGACTTCACCCTGCTGTTGGCCGCGATCCTGCGCCATCAGGGCGTTCCGGCACGGGCGCGCTGCGGGTTCGGCGCGTACTTCATGCCCAATCACTACGAGGACCACTGGGTCTGCGAGTATTGGAATGGGGAGCAGGCGCGCTGGGTGCTGGTGGATGCGCAGCTTGACCCGTTCCAGTGTGAGACGATGCAGGTCACATTCGACCCGCTGGACGTGCCGCGCGACCAGTTCATCGTCGGCGGGCAGGCATGGCGGCTCTGCCGCAGCGGCCAGGCCGACCCGGAGGCGTTCGGCATCTTCGACATGCACGGGCTGTGGTTTGTGCGCGGCAACTTTGTGCGCGATGTCGCTGCGCTCAACAAGGTCGAACTGCTGCCGTGGGATTCCTGGGGCCTCATCGAAGGGCGGGACGAAGACCTGACGCCGGACGATCTGGCGTTCCTGGACCGGCTGGCGGAGCTTACCGCCGGCGATGTGCCCGCGTTTGCGACGCTGCGAGGCCTCTATGCAAGCGACGCGCGCGTGTGCGGCCCCGCCAGCATCCACAGCTACACGGACGCGGGCGTGCAGGTCGTCCAGATCGCGGCGGCGTAGGGCGGCGCGGGGCGGAGTAGCATGCAAAACGGGCGGCGTCTTTGACGGCGATGCGCCGCGGGCAGTACCATCAGGTATTGACGCCACCATCGGCGTGTGATTTGGGCCAGCACTAGAAAGAAGCGCCGCAGTGATGCAATCTGTCCGTGTCGGGGTCATCGGCCAAGGGCTGATCTGGACCCGCGTGCATAAGACTGTGCTTACCGAGCAGCAGGACGTCTTTCAGCCGGTCGCCTTCTGCGATCGCAGCGCCGAGCGCCGGGCGGAAGCCGCCGCGGCGTTTCCCGGCGCGCCGGTCGTCGCCGACGCGCACGAGTTGCTGGCGCTGCCCGACATCGAGGCCGTGCTGGTGCTGACGCCCATCGCCTACAACGCGCCGACTGCGCTGGCCGCGCTGCGGGCCGGGAAGCACGTGATCATGGAGAAGCCCATCGCGCGCAGCGTCGCCGAGGGCCGCGAACTGATCGCGGCGGCGCGGTCGGGGGGCCGCCGCCTCTTTGTGTTGGAGCAGTTCGTCTATCGCCGCGCCGAGGATATTGTGCTCGAATTGCTGGCCGCGGGCGAGATCGGCGAAGTCTATATGTGGGAGCGGGTCTTTCACACCGAGCCTGACCTGGGACCGGCGCATCTGCGCTACAGTAATACGCCCTGGCGCAAGGAAGCCAACTTCCCGCTGGGCACGCTTTTTGACGGCGGCATCCATATCGTCGCGGGGCTGACCAAACTCTTTGGCCCGCCGCAGACGGTGCTGGCCGCGGGGCAGAAGTTACAGCCCGAATACGGCGAGTATGACCACACGCACATGGCATTTCGCTATGCCAACGGCACATCGGGCACGCTCAGCCATTCCAACTTTGTGCCGCCGCAGGGCAGCCACTTCTACATTTTCGGGACGCAGGGGCTGATTTCCATCGAGCGCGACCACGTCGTCTTGAGCAAGCCGGGTCAGCCGGATCGCGTCATGGACGCGCCCCACGAGAACCCCTATCAGCCCATGTGGCAAGCTATCGGCGCGGCCTATCGCAACGGCCATGCGCCGTACTACACGCCGCAGCACGCGCTGCGCGATGTGGCGATCCTCGAAGCGGTGGCGCGCTCGCTGCAAAGCGGGCAGTCCGCCGACGTGGAACCGATCGCGGTGTAAAGAAGAGAAGATAGCTCACGCAAAGCCGCAAAGAACGCCAAGAAGAAAGACACAAGATTGTCATTCCGAGCGTAGCGAGGAATCTCTCTGCTCGTGGCGACCATTGGAGGGATTCCTCGGTCGATGACCTCGGAATGACAACCTTCTCCCTTCTTACTCTGCGTTCTTTGCGCGAGATTTCTCCCTCTCCTCTCTTCCTCAGGGCATCCACAGGCCGCGGGCGAGGCCGATCAGCCCGCCGCCGAGGACGAGCCAGGCCGAGTTGACCTTGACGCGGAAAAGCAGCACGGCGCTGGCCGCGGCGATGAGCACAGTCGGGATGTCCACCAGCGCAGCGCGGCCGATCTGCACTAGCACACCCCCCATCAGCCCGATGGCGGCGACGTTGACGCCGTCGAGCAGGCGCGCGGTCCAGGCAATCCGCCGCAAGTGGGGGACCAGGCGCGTCAGCAGCGCGACGAAGATGAACGAGGGCAGGAAGATGCCTGCGGTGGCGAGGACTGCGCCGGGCACGCCGCCCAGCAGATAGCCGACAAAGGTGGCGGTGGTGAAGAGCGGGCCGGGGGTGAATTGGCCGATGGCGATGCCGTCGAGCAGTTGTTGGTCGGTGAGCCAGCCGGTCCGCACGACCAGGTCGTTACGCATAAAGGCAATCAGGACATAGCCGCTGCCGTAGAGGACCGCGCCGATCTTGAGAAAGATCCAGAAGAGGTGGTCGAGGCGAAAGGGGACGGCGGCGATCGCGGCGCTGAGCGTGGGCAGCGCCGCCAGGGGCGCGAGCGCGAACAGGTCACCCCGGTCGCGCAGGGTGGCGATGAGCCAGTAGAGCGCCGCGCCGCCAAACAGCAAGACCAGTTCGTTGACGCCGAGCAGATAGAGCGCCAGCGTGGCGATGCCGATGGCGATCAACAGTGTGCTCTTGAGCGCAATGCGCCCCAACTTGATGAGGGCTTGCAGGACGATGGCGATGATGACCGGCTTGATGCCGACCATAAGCGCCGCACCCTGGGGTGTGCTCCCGTAGGTTACATAGGCCCAGGCGAGGACGCCGACGATGAGGGAGGCGGGCAGGACAAAGCAGAGGCCCGCCAGGATCATCCCTCGCCACCCGGCGCGGTGATGGCCCAGGTGGATGACCATTTCGGTGGAGTTGGGGCCGGGGATGAGGTTGGTCGCGCCGACGAGGTCGAGAAAGTGCTGCTCGTCGATCCACTTGCGGCGGACTACTACCTCGTCGTGCAGCATGGCGATGTGGGCGGCAGGCCCGCCAAAGGCAGTAAAGCCCAAACGCAAAAAGAGACGAAAGACTTCGCCCAAAGCGCCGGGCGGCGGGTTCTGCATGGGGCCGTTCCTTACGTGCGTCTAGTAGTCGATGATCAAGACTGAAGATGGAAGGCCGAATACGGTCAAGATGCGCTGCATGAATTTGATAGTATCTTTAGCCGACCAATGCACATCGACGTATAAGTCAGTCCCCGGAATCGGATACCCCTCAAGCAGCGAATCAGGAGTATTCGCGAACCACGGGCGCTTGGCGCCGTGTAATGTTGCTACGCGAGCCGCGAACTCCGCAGGGTACTTTGCTGCCATTTCGCCGCATACCCCGACAAGGATATCGCGCCAGTTGCTAACGGGTCGGATCTCTCCTAGCAGAGTGTAAGCGCGTGGCTTGTGGCCGGTGGGATCAGCGGGCGGCTGGGTGTCAACAAGTACGCTGTCGTCAGCAAGCGGCAATGTAGGCGGCGCAGGCGCGATGAGTTCGCCCCACCACTCTTCGTCCAGGGTGGTGACGGTGAGCAGGCGTTCAGTCACCCCGACTTTGTGCTTGATGAGCAGGTCGAGCAGGTCATTGCCGTTGATCAGGCCAATGTGCGTCTTGCCGGGCGCGGCGGCTTCGCTGCGCGCGCCTTTGGAAAAGTCGCTGGTGGTGATGATGATGCCCTGTTGATGCACTTGGAGCGAACCGCGCACTTGTGTCACAACCTGGGCTCGAATATTGCCTTTCCAGCGTTTGACTTGAACCGCGGCGTTGACTTCGGTGAGCCCCGCGGCGCGGTAGATGCCCACCACGTCAATGCCGCCGTCTTTGCTGTAGGGCGTGACGATGACGGTGTTTTCGTCAAAGCCCATCTGCAACAGCAGTTCGGTGATGAGCGCCTCAAAACGGTCGGGCGGCATGGCGTGAAGCTTTTCACGCAGACGCTCGCGCGTGGCGCGATTGATCGCGCCAACTTGGTCGCTGATGTCGTCGCGCCGGCTCTGCGCCAGGGCAAAGAGACCGGGGCCGGCACGCACAAAACGCGAGTTTTCGTCTTTGGTATCCACATAGAGGCGCGAAGCCATCACCGAGACAGGCGACTGGCCTTTGGGCGCGATGAGGGTTTGGGCCAGGGCGCGTTGCGTGATCTCCTCGTGATGGAGTGGCGCGCCGTGTTCACGTAGAATTTTGTAGGCGGCGTCGAGATAGGTCATGGCGGGGGCGGCTTCCAGGTGACAGGTTTATGTTCAGTGCAGTCTAGCGCGGCGGAGAGGAGTGTGTCAATTGGGAGCGGGACGGGCGCGCGCCGTCTGGGCGTAGATTCGGCGTAGTGGATACGGCGGGTGGGCGGCAACTTCGGCGGCGGCGCTTGTGCTACCT
>CAYJQA010000154.1:0-10289 GCA_964372065.1 uncultured Litorilinea sp. | reverse complement strand
TGCTTGCTCACATGGTCCAGATAGACTCGCGCCATCTTATTATCCTTTGACTGCGCCGGCGCCGATGCCGGAGATGATCATGCGTTGGAAGATGAGCGCCAGCACCAGCGGCGGAATCACCGCCAGCACCGCGGCCGAGGTCAGAAAGCCGTATTCGGTCGCCAGTTCGTTGCTCAGAAAGGCCACCAGCACGGGCATGGTGCGGGCGTTGGGCGTCTGCGTGAGGATCATGGCATAGAAGAACTCGCCCCACGACGCCATGAAGCTAAAGATGCCCACGGCGATGATGCCCGGCAGCGCCACGGGCAGGATTACGCGCACCATCGCCTGGAACCAGTTGCAGCGGTCTACCCGCGCCGCATCCTCCAGATCGCGGGGGATGGTCTGGAAGTAGTTCTTGAGGATCCAGACCGAATAGGGCAGCGTGAAGGTGAGATACATGAGCACCAGCCCCCAGAGTTGGTTCAGGCCGCCGATGCGCCGCAGCACCAGATAGACCGGCAGGATCAGCGCCAGCGCCGGGACCATGCGGGTCAGCAGATACAGGACCAACACGGTGGTCTTGCCGCGGAACTTGAGCCGGGCGAAGGGATAGGCCGACAGCGATCCGATCGCGATGTTGAGCAGGGCCACGCTAAAGGCCACCACGATGCTGTTACGGAGCGCCAGCGGCACGTTGCCCGCGACGACGCCCACCGTCAGCCGCCGTTCTTCCAGCATGTTTTCCAACACCGACGGGTCATAGTACGCCTGATAGTTCATCAGCGTGGGTTCTTGGGGAATCCAGTGGGGCGGGACATTCATGGCCTCTTCGCGCGTCATGAAACTGGAGATGACGATCCAGGCGAACGGCCCCACGATGTAGAAGAAAGCCACTATCACGGCCAGATAGGTGAAGATGGCCTTCCACGGAATGGGCAGGCGGTAGAGCGCGCCCGCCGGGCGGGGGCGCGTGGGGTTGGCGGCGCTCATTGTTCGATCTCCCCCCGTTGGTACATGACGCGGATATAGATCAGACCGATGATCAGCGTGAAGAAGGTCAGGATATAGGCGTAGCTGTTGGCCGTGCCGAAGTCCAGCGCGTCAAAGGCTTTCTTCCAGGCCGTAAAGGTGACCACCCGCGTGGAGTCGCCCGGCCCGCCGCCCGTGAGCACGTAGATCAGGTCAAAGACGCGCAGCCCGTTCATGGTCCCCAGGATCATGATGATGAGGATCGGCTGGGTGAGCCAGGGCAGGGTGATGTGGCGGAAGCGGCTGAACATACCGGCGCGGTCCACCGTAGCCGCTTCGTAAAGGTCTTGGGGAATGGCCTGGAGCGCGGCCAACAAGACAATGGTGTTGAAGGGCAGCGCGTTCCAGACTTGCACAAAGATCAGCGCGCCCATCGCCATGGCCGGGTCGACGCCGATCCAGGAGCGATATTCGTCGATGACGCCCAGCGAGTAGAGCGCGCCATTGAGCACGCCAAAGCGCGGGTTGAAGATCCATTTCCACATGACGCCGGCGATGACGCCGGGGATGGCCCAGGGCAGCAGCACCACGCTGCGCATGATGCCGCGGCCGGTGAACTTCTCGTGGAGCAGCAGCGCCATCGCCACCGCGGTCAGGATCTCGCCGATGAGCGCGCCAAAGGTGAAGATGGCCGTGACGCGCATGGATCCCCAGAACTCGGCGTTGGTGAGGACGGCGATGTAGTTGTCCAGCCCGGTAAAGCGGATGTTGTTGGGCTGGCGCAGGTTGTACTTCTGGAGGCTGATCCAGAATGAATAGCCGATGGGAAAGGCCGAGACGACCAACAGGGCGAGGATCATGGGCCCGTTCATCAAATAGGCGCGCGCTTCCGGGCTTTCGCCCAGCCGCCGCCACAGCCGCGTCCAAGCGTTTAGCTCGCGCCCGCCGGTGGGCGCGGTCCGCGCAGCGGGCGCTGATGCATGGTTGTCAATCATGGTGCGAGTTGCCTGCTTGTCGGTACAGAAGATGGAGAATGCGGCGTGGGCGTCACGCCGAGCGCCGCGCAACTCCCGGCGTCGTCCGACGCCGGGCAGGCTGCGCTCACGCTCGGCGTGACAGGCCATCCTAGAGGTCGCCCGCGGCTAGGCGTAGGACTCGCGCAGTTCGTTCCACTTGGCCGCCATGGCCTGGGTGGCGTCGGCAGGCGTGATCTGACCCAACAGGGCCTTGTGCCATTCGGCCTGCATGGCGTTGTCCCACTCGGAGTACCAGGGCGCATCCAGACCCTTGCGCGCCGCGGCGGTGAGCTTCTGCTCGGCGAACAGCTCGGGGTCGCCCCAACTGCTCTCGCCTGCCACGACGTCGGGGTCGGTTGCCATCGACTGATAGGCAAAGCCCAGCCCGAAGCGATCGTGCCACTGTTTAGCGGTCCAATACGCCCCGGCCTGGTTCTTGCCGCCGGCAAAGTATTGCAGGCGGAAGGCCGCTTCCTGGCTCACTGCGGTGGCGTTGACGGTATACTGGCGCGTCCACGCACATACGCCGCCGGGGCCTTCCAGACCGGGCATCAGCATGGAACGGAAGACCTTCTCGCCAGCCACCGCCAGCGCCGTCTGCTCCGGATCGTTGAACCGGCGCAGGTCATAGCGATTGCTGCCTTTGATGACGGAGCCACCGTTCATGAAGATCTCATCCACATCGGCGTCCAGCATCTCCAGGTCGCCGCGGCTGATGATCTCTTGCTCATTCATGGCCTTCACCATCCAGGCGAGCGTCTCTTCAACGATGGAGCCGGGCTCCTGGCAGATGGGCTCCCAGTTGTCGTCGACCCACTCGCCGCCGCTGGCATAGACCAGGGAGTACATGGGCTCTTTGAAGTTGCTCTCCTGATAGAGCCAGAAGGAAAGCGGATAGGCGGAGATGCCCTGCGCGTTGATCGCGACGCACATGTCGGACAGTTCGCTCAGGGTCTTGGGCGGTTCGGCGAAGCCCGCTTGCTCCAACAAGACGCTGTTGTACATGAGCGTGTGGTAGTCGGTGTAGTAGGGCAGCCCATAGACGTGGCCCTCGTAGGTCATGGCTGTGAGGTTGCTGGGGTACATATCGTCCACCAGCTCTTGTACACCGGCTTCCTCGTCGACGGGGCGGATGAACCCGGCCTCCGTAAAGCCGGCCTTGTCGTCGTCGCGGGTGACGAGCACGTCGCACTGTTCGCCCGCGGCCAACAGGGTGATCTGCTGCTTATAGTCGGAGAGTTGGATGTATTGGGCCTGGACGTCGGGGTTCTCCTTGAGGAATTCCTCGATCACCGGGTTGTACCATTCGACCGCGTTCCAGCCGGTGAAGACCAGGGAGGGCGCTTCGGCCGCGGGCGCGGCCGGGGCGGCGGCTCCAGCCGCGGCAGGGGCCTCGGCGGCCGCGCCGGGCGCAGCGGCCGGCTGTGGCGCACAGGCGGCCAACAAGCCCAGGGTGGAGACGGCTGCGGTCATCCGCAGAAAATCGCGTCGCGAGAGCGTGCGCTTGTCATGTGCCATGATCGTGTTCTCCTTTCACGGCAGCGCCGTGGGTGGCGGAAGAAAAGCGAGCAAAGCGATGAGGCGACGATGAGGTGGCAAGGGAAGGCGTTCAGGAGTGGCCGAAGCCAAGAACCACGGTGGAAAGTGCGTGTCGGCTGTGCGTCTCTACATATGCAGCGTCCCCTTGAGCGTAGCGGCGGCGGGCCGGGTGACGTCGATGCCACAACCGGGGGCGCTGGACGGGATTGAAGCGCCCGCGGTGACGGCCAAAGCTTACGCCGCACGCCCACTTGGGCGCGCAGCTAGGCTGACCAGGCGTAGAACGTTACCGGCAATCGCAGCACAACGGAGACAATCGACCGCCCGGTGATGACCGTAGGTGGGACGCAATTGGCGCGGCCCAGGTTGGGAGACGGTCTATCCGGCGGTGAGATGGGAGCCGGCCATGAAGAGAAGCGATGAAGATGGCCTGACCGGCTAAGCTGCACGCAAGGCTATCAGCTTTTGGCCGCGCCGTCAAGTCGGTTTTTTGGGAGGCGGGATCGGGCGCGGACTGCCGCTCACGCGCCGACGTGATATAATGCGCGGCTATGTCGCGCACGCTTCGCCTCCTGGGTTTTCTGTTGCTGCTGGCCGTCGCCGCCGGTCTGCGCCTGTGGCAGATCGACCGTCTGCCCCCCGGCTTTCACTTTGACGAAGCCTTTGAGGGGCTGGAAGCCTGGCGCATCCTCACCGACCCCACCTATCGCCCCGTCTTTCTGACCGGCAACTTTGGCGTGCCGCCGCTCAATGCGTATCTCAACGCGCTGACCTTCGGCGTGGCGGCCCGCGTGGGCGGTGAAGCCGGCCCCACGGCCATGCGCGTGACCGCGGCGCTGCTGGGTGTGCTGGGGGTGGCCGCGGTCTTTGGCCTGGCCGATGAACTGCGCCGCCGCGACCCAACGCGGCTGTCGTCTGCGCTGCCCTGGCTGGCCGCGGGCAGTCTGGCGCTCATGCGCTGGCATCTCCACTTCAGTCGCATGGGGATCGAGCCGGTGATGGTCCCGCTGGTATGGGCGGGGGCGACGTGGCTGCTGCTGCGCGCCTGGCGCACGGGCGCGTGGACGGCCTATGCCGCGTGCGGCGCGACGGTGGCCCTGGGCATGTATGCGTATCAAGCCGCATGGGTGATCCCGTTCCTGGTCGCGGCGACGGCGCTGCATCTGCTGGGAGAAGAAAGAATAGCTCACGCAAAGGCGCAAAGGCGCAAAGGCAGAGAAGGAGACCAACAAGCCGGTGGGTTGGGACGAAGGTGGGGCGGGTTGAGCATCGCTGCGAGCATGGCGGTGGTCGGCGTGCTGCCGCTGGCGCTGTTTTTTGTGGGGCGACCGGACCTGCTGCTCCTGCGCCCGACGCAACTGGCGATTGTGGGGCAGACGGCCAGCCCCGCCGACAGCACGCTGCTGGATGCGCTGTGGGCGACAGCCAAGATGTTCGGGCCGTTGGGCGCTCCCGGCGACCTGGACCCGCGGCGCAATCTGCCGGGCGCGCCCGCGCTCAGTGTGTGGCAGGCGCTACCGTTTTACTTGGGGCTTCTGCTGGCGTTGCGGCGGGTGGCGTCGCCGGTCTGGGCGATTCCCGTACTGGGGCTGCTGGGGCTGCTGGCGCCCGGCATCGTCAGCGAGTATGCGCCGCACTTTCACCGCGTCTTGGGCGCGTCCGCGCCGGCCGCGCTGCTGATTGGGCTGGGGCTGGATGCAGTATGGGGCGTATTGTCATTCCGAGCGCCGCGAGGAATCTCTCTGCTCCGGCGACGCCTCCAGAGGGATTCCTCGTCGCAGACGGGTGCCCTTAGGGCGCGGAATGACAGCGGCGGCTGGAAGTGGCTGGGCCGCGTAGCGGTCGCGGGGCTGATCGTGCTGGCGGGCGCGACGACAGTGCGCGATTACTTTGTGCGCTGGGCGAGTCTGCCCGACCTGTACTATGCGTTTGACGTGGGGCTGTGGGATGTGGGGCGGTGGGTGGCAGCGCAGCCCGCGGCGACGCCCGTTTACCTGACGCCGCGGCCCGCGGACCATGCTACGCTGGCCTTTGCCTGGCGTGACCGCCCCGTGCCGGTGACGTTTGACGGCCGCGCCGTCTTCCCGCTGACCGCCGACGCCAACCCGGTGGCCGAGCAGTACGTGGTCATTGCCCACGAGGACTGGCGCACGCCGCTGCTGCTGCCCGATGTGCTGCCCGCCGCGACGGTGACGCAGAGCTTTGCCGACGCCGCGGGCCGGCCCTATGCCGCGGTCTATACGCGCGGGCCGGGCACGGTCCCGGCGCGGCCGCCGCACGTGAGCCTGAACCTGCCGCTGGGCGACGGGCTGACGCTGCTGGGCTACGATCTCCAGCCCGCCGACCTTGCACCCGGCGCATCCGCCTATCTGCAACTGCATTGGCTAGTAGCCGCCGCGCCCACCGCCGACTGGACGGTCTACGTGCATGTGCTGGACGCCAACGGCACGCAGGTGGGCGGCTTTGACCGGCCCGCGGGCGCGGGGACGCTGCCCACGACGCGCTGGCGGCCCGGCTGGCGGGTGCTGGACGAAGTGGAGTTCACGCTCCCGCCCGACCGCGACCTGGCCGGCCTTACGCTGGCGGTGGGGTTGTATGCCGCGGACGGGGCGCGCGCCCTGGCGGCTCCCGCCGCGGATGGGCCGGGCATCGTCCTGCCGCTGCAGGGGACCGCGCCGTGAGCCGGTCCGCGGACGTCACGCGGCCCGCGGTCGACGCGGGGGCGCTGCTGCCCCTGCTCTATGACCCGGCGCAAAGCTACGGCTGGAGCGCGGGGATGCGCGCGGTGACGCGTAGCCTGCTGGCGCGGCTGGACCTGCCGCTAGGACCGCTGCTGGAGGTCGGCTGCGGGGGCGCGCAGCTGCTGGCCGAGCTGGCCGCGGATTATCCCGGCCGCGGCGTCTACGGGGCGGACCTGCACCCGCAGGCGTTGGCTCGCGCCCAGGCGTTGGTGAACGGGCAGGCCGCGCTGGTCTGCGCGCCGGCGGAGCGGCTACCCTGGCCCGCCGCGACCTTTGCGCTGGTCCTGGCGCTGGATGTCTTTGACCAAACCGGGGTGGACCTGGCCGCCGCGCTGGCCGAGAGCTACCGGCTGCTGCGGCCCGGCGGCAGCCTGGTGCTGCGGCTGAGCGCGCACCCCTGGCTCTACGGCCCCCACGATGTGGCCTTTCACACGGGCCGCCGCTACACGCGTCGCGGGATCGTGGCTGCGCTGCACACCGCGGGCTTTGCCGTGCGCCGCGTCACCTACGCCAATCTGGCGCTGGGCGGGCCGGTGGCGGCCTGGCGGCTGTTACAGCGGGTGGGACTCGTGTCCTGGTCACCCGCGCCCTATCGCAACCCGCTCGCCAATGCGACCGCTGCGTGGCTGTTGGGCCGCGAGGCGGCCTGGCTGCGCCGCACCAACCTGCCTGTGGGGCTGAGTCTGTGCGTCATCGGAGAGAAGTCGCTTCGTCATGCTGAGCGCAGCGAAGCATCCCCTTCCGCTGCGTCAACTCAGATAGGGGATTCTTCGGCGCGGGGCGCCTCAGAATGACAAAGTTTTAACCATAAGGATACTGCCATGCCCGACGCCTTGCCGCTGGTCTGCACCGTGCTGCCAACCTACAACGAGCGTGACAACATCGGCCCGCTGATCGAGGGCATCTTGGCGCACGCCTTCACGCCGCACCTGGTCCTGGTCGTGGACGACAACTCGCCTGACGGGACGTGGCAGGTGGTGGAGCAGATTGCCGCGGCGCACAACACGCCCGCCACGACCCGCGTCGCGCTCATCCGCCGCGTGGGCGAGAAGGGGCTGACGTCGGCCATCCAACGCGGGATCGACGCGGCCATCGAGCAGCACGGCGCGGCCATCGTGACGTGGATGGACTGCGACCTCTCCATGCCGCCCGCGGATGTGCCGCGGCTGGTGCAGACCGTGCTGGACGGCGCGGATGTGGCGGTGGGGTCGCGCTGGATCGCGGGCGGCGCGGACATCGCGCATGGCTGGATGGCGCGCACGCTGTCCTGGCTGATCAACGCGTTTGGGGTGTGGGCCATCGGCCCGCAGGTGCACGACTATACCAGCGGCTTTATCGCCGCGCGGCGGCGCGTGCTCCAAGCCATCCGCCTGGACGGCGACTATGGCGAATACTGCATCGACCTGTTGGGGCGGGCGCTGCGGACGGGCTATGTCGTGCGGGAAGTGCCGTATGTCTGCGTCCCGCGCACGATGGGCGAAAGCAAGACCGGCGTCAACTTGTGGGATTATCTGGTCAAAGGCCGTCGCTATGTCGCGACCATCTGGCGGCTGCGGCGGTGAGTAGGACGCATGCCGGCACTGACCGGCCTACGTCAAGTCATGTGGAAGAACGCCGCAAGAAAGCGAGCGTTCGCTCCCACGCCAAGCTCGCTGCCGCCGGGTTGAACGTATTGCGGTCCGGCTCGAAGAACCAGTGTTGGGTGCCAGGGTAACGATAGAAGGTCATCGGGCGGCCCGCGCGGTGAAGCGCGGCTTCCAGTTCATCGGCGTACTCCTGCGGCTCGTATGGGTCCGCCTCGGCGAAGTGTCCCAGGTAGGCGGCGCGCGCTTGGCCGAAGTCGCCCGGCCCGGACCCGTAAAAGAGCACGACGGAGTGGACCTGCGCCGGCTGGGCGATGGAGAGGTTCAGCGCGAAATACGCGCCCAGCGAGAAGCCCATCACCGCCAGACCGCCCGCGGCCTGGCCCGCGCGTTCGCCGAGGAACGCGGCAGCCGCGGCCACGTCGGCCTTGGCCCGGTCCGCGTCGAGCGCGTTGCTGAGGGCTTCCGCGCCGGGAATCGTGTCCGTGACCTGGCCGTGATAGAGGTCCGGCGCGAAGGCGACGAAACCGGCGGCGGCCAGCCGGTCGCAGATCGCCCGGATGGTGGCGTTCAGCCCCCACCAGGCGTGGAGGACCAACACGGCGCTGCCGCTGCCACTGGGGGGCATGGCGAGGTAGCCGTCGGGTTGGGTAGATGGCATGTTCTTCTCCTTGAATTGCGCAAGATGCGTGACCGGGTGACCGAAATCGGGAGGCGTCTAGCGTCCTTGTAGCGCCCGCCACACGCGTTCGGGCGTGAAGGGCAGACTGCGCAGGCGCACGCCGGTGGCATCGTAGATGGCGCTGGCGATGGCGGGCGCGACGCCGTCCATAGGGATCTCGGCGATGGCCTTGGCTCCATACGGCCCGCTGGGTTCGTAGGTCTGCACCAGGATCGCCCCAAGCTCCGGCACTTCGTCGGCGGCAAAGATGCGATAGTCGCCCAAGCGCGGGTTGAGCAAGCGTCCCTGCTCGTCGTAGACCATCTCCTCGCTGATCGCATAGCCCAACGCCTGGACCATGCCGCCCTCGACCTGGCCGGTGGCGGTGACGGGGTTGATGGCGATACCGCAGTCCACGGCCATGAGCAGCTTGGTCACCGTGACCTGGCCCGTCTGCGTGTCAACTTCGACCTCGGCGTACTGGGCGGCGAAGGGCGGCGGGCTGACATAGCTCATGTGCGACGCGGTTGCCATGATCTGGTGCTGCTCGGCCTGGTGCAGGCTGTGGAGCGCGACGGTTTCCAGCGTCACGCTACGGCCGTCCGGCGCTTTGACCTGACCGTCTTCCAGCCAGAGCGCGTCCGGGTCCACGCCGGGGATCAGGTGGCGGGCGGTGTGGCGTGTGATTTGGCGCTGTACGTCCTCGGCCGCCTTGAGCACCGCGCCGCCGCTGATGTAGGTCGTGCTGGACGCATACGCGCCCGTGTCAAAGGGCGTGAAGTCGGTGTCGCTGGAATAGACGAGGATGTGCTCCAAGTCCACGCCCAGGGCTTCGGCCGCGATCTGGGCCAGCACCGTGTCGGAGCCGGTCCCCAGGTCGGTCGCGCCGATGAGCAGATTGAAGCTGCCGTCGTCGTTGAGCTTGATGGACGCTGCGCCCATATCCAGTCCGGCGATGCCTGTGCCGTGCATACAGACGGCCATCCCCAGCCCCCGGCGGATGTGGGGGTGGGCGGGGTCGGTGTGCCAGGCCGGGTCACTGCGGCGCTCCCAGCCGATGGCCCTGGCTCCCTCCTGCACGCATTCCTCCAGCCCGCAGGAGCGTATGGTCTGGGCAAAGCCTTCGCGTCCCTCGCCCATCGCCTTCGCCATGGGCAGTTCTTGGCCGACCTTGATCCAGTTTTGGCGCTTGAATTCCACCGGGTCACGGCCCAGCTTGAGCGCAAATTCCTCCATGTGCTGTTCCAGGCCAAAGAGCGCCTGGGGCGCGCCATAGCCGCGGAACGCGCCGGGCGTGGGCTTGTTGGTATAGACCACGTCGCAGGTGAAGCGGGCGGCGGGCAGCCAGTAGGTGCTCAGCCCGCGGAAGCCGGAGACCATCTGCACGGTCAGCCCGTGCGTGCCGAACGCGCCCGCGTCGGCCAGAATGGTCAACTCCATGCCCACGAGGTTGCCGTTTTGGTCCACGCCGCTGCGGAAGCGCAGGGTCTGGGGATGGCGGCTGCGCGAGCTGGCGAACTCCTGCTCGCGGGTGTACTCGAAGCGCACCGGGCGGCCCGTGGCGATGGTCAGGTGCGCGGCCAGGTCTTCGATGAGCATTTCCTGTTTGCCGCCAAAGCCGCCGCCGATGCGCGGCTTGACCACGCGGATGCGCCGCACGGGCAGCCCGATCAGCGGCGCGACCATGCGCCGGACGTGGAAGGGCACTTGCGTGCTGGTGCGGATGACCAGGCGGTCGTCCTCGTCCCACCAACTGAGCGCGACGTGCGGCTCGATGCTGGCCTGCTGCACCTGGTGG
>CAYJQA010000153.1:0-10300 GCA_964372065.1 uncultured Litorilinea sp. | reverse complement strand
GGCTGGGTGTTGGCTTCCGCGAAGGCGCCCCGGCGCTGGAGAGCGGGTCGCTGGACGCGGGCATCCTGGGCGAGCCGCTGGCAACGTTGGCCGAAGACCAGGGCTTGGTCACGCGGCTGAGCCAGAATTTCATCGACGGCTTCACCAGCACGGTCATCTACTTCAACAAGGAGTGGGCCGCCGCCAACCCGGAGCTTGCCAAGGGCTTTGTCAAGGCGTTTATCCGCGGCGCGCGCGACCTGAACGGCGATCTCTGGTATGATCCGGCTAACCTGGCGATCATCGAGAAGTACACCGGCGTACCGGCGGACGTCGTGGCCCGCGCCAATCGCTCCTACCACGACCCCAACGGGGTCGCGCCCCTGGACGATATGATGGAGCTGCAGCGCTTCTTCAAGGCCGCGGGCGAGCTGTCCTACACGGACGACATCGACCTCAGCCAGTTCGTCAACACATCCTATGCTGAAGCCGCGGTTGCCGAACTGGGCGGCCCGGTCGAGTGGAAATAGGCGGCGACTGACCGCGACATGAATATCATCCGCGCCCACGCGCTAACCAAGGTCTTTCCAACCGCGGACCAGGGCGAGTTTCACGCCCTGGGTCCGCTGGACCTGGCGATCGAGCCGGGCGAGTTCGTCTGCATCGTCGGACCCAGCGGCTGCGGCAAGAGCACACTGCTGCGTATCATCGCCGGTCTGGAGCGCGCCAGCGCGGGCGTACTGGAGACGAGCCAAACCGGCGATGACGGCCGGCCGTTCAACAGCATGGTCTTCCAGGGTGATTCCACCTTTCCCTGGCTGACCGTCCACGGCAACGTCGAGTACGGGCTGAAGGTCCGCGGCGTGGGCTATCGCGAGCGCGAGGACATCGTGACGCGCATGTTGGCGACTGTCGGCCTCAGCCGCTTCGCCGAGGCGTACCCCTACCAGTTGTCCGGCGGGATGCGCCAGCGGGTTGCGCTGGCGCGCTCGCTCGCCAACGATCCCCATGTGTTGCTCATGGACGAACCTTTTGGCGCGCTGGACGCCCAGAACCGCATTCTATTGCAGGACGAACTGCTCCAAATCTGGGACGCTACGCGCCATCAGGATGGGGCCCAGCGCAAGACAGTCATCTTCGTGACCCACTCCATCGACGAGGCCATCGTGCTGGCCGACCGCGTGCTGGTGATGAGTTCTGCGCCGGGACGCATCAAAGCGGTCGTGCCCGTCCCCTTCGCCCGGCCGCGCAGCGCCTACGAGTTGAAACGCGACCCGCTCTTTGGCGAGTTGACGTACACCATTTGGGAAGCCCTGCGCGATGAGGTCAACGCCGCCCGCGCCGCCGAAGCTCGCTAACACATCCTTGCCATGAAGAATCGCCTGCTCCAGCTTGTCTCACCCATCGCCCTGCTGATCATCTGGGAAGTACTCGTCGCGACCGGCGCGCTCGACCGCCGCTTCTTCCCCGCGCCCAGCGAGACGTTGGTCCGCCTGGTGGAGCTGCTGCAAGACGGCACGCTCCTGACCGCCACCGTGATCACGTTGCGGCGCATGGCCGTGTGCTTCCTACTGGCGGCCGCGCCGGCGGTGTTGTTGGGGCTGGTCATGGGGATGAGCCGCACCGTCCGGCTGCTCTTCGCGCCGCTGATCGCCGCGCTCTACCCCGTGCCCAAGATCGCGCTCGTCCCTATGGTGGTCATCCTATTGGGCATCGGCGAACCGGCGAAATATGCCATCGTGGTCATCTCGGTCTTCTTCCTGGTGGTCATCAATACCATGTCCGGGGTGATGAACGTGGAACCGCGCTACTTCGACGTGGCACGCAATAACGGCGCGTCGCAGTGGGACTTGGTGTGGACGGTCGCGCTCCCCGCCAGCCTGCCCAGCATCCTGAACGGCATTAACCTGGGGCTTGGCTTTGCCCTCACCGTCATCGTCGGCACCGAACTGCTGCTGCCGCAGGGCGGGCTGGGTGCGCTGATCTGGAAAAGTTACCAGATTTACGACATTGCGACGATCTTCGCCGGGCTGCTGGTGGTCGCCCTCATCGGGTGGGCGTTCAACAGCGCGATGCAGGAAGTGGAACGCCAACTCCTGCCCTGGCGCGCCCGCGAGACAAGCGCGCGTCCCCGCCGCCGGCTGCAAGACGAGCCGTGGCTGCGCCGTCACGTGCGTACCTGGTGGCTGGCCGTGCGCCCGTTCAGCTTCACGGCCAGCGTGACGCCGGTCGTGCTCGGCAGCGTCTTGGCCGCCTACGACGGCGCGTGGAGTTGGCGGCTCTTTGCCATGACGGTGGTCGGCTCGGTGCTGATCCACGCCGGGACCAATCTGATCAACGATTTCTACGACTGGCAGAAGGGGGCTGACACACCCGAGTCGCTCGGCCCCAACCGGGCGCTCAAGGAGGGCATGCTCACCCCGCGCCAGGTCTTCTGGGGCGGCGTGATTTGCTTCACCGTGGGATCGGCGATTGGCCTCTATCTGGTTGCCACCCGCGGCATGTTTATCCTCTACCTGGGCATCTTCAGCGTGCTCGCAGGCTGGTTCTATACGGCCGGGCCGGCCGCGTTCGCCTACACGGGCCTGGGCGAAGTCGTCGTCTTCATCTTCATGGGGCCGGTGATGGTCCTGGGCAGCTATTTCGTCCTGACGCAGCGGATTGCGCCGGGCGTGATCTGGATTTCGGTCCCGGTCGGGCTGCTGGTCGCCGCCATTCTGCACGCCAACAACATGCGCGACCTGGAGGCCGACCGCGACCGCAAGAAGCGCACCCTGGCGAACCTGTTGGGCCGCCAAGCCAGCCGGTGGGAATACTATCTCCTGGTGGGCGGCAGCTACGCCCTGCTGATCGCGCTGGTCGCGCTGCGTGTCGCGCCCGTCCACATGCTGTTGGCGCTGCTCACCCTGCCCAGCGCGATCAACCTGATCCGCACGACGGCCATCCACGACGCCCCGCCGCGACTGAACAAGGTGCTGCGCGGCACGGCGACGCTGCACGAACGTTTCGGCTGGCTGATGATCCTCGGCGTCATCGTCGCGCTGGCGGCCCAGGTGGCGTGACGCGCCGCGGGCCGGACAGGAATCACACCGATTTTTCGCTGCCGCGGCATTGGCGTTACACTGTAGCGAATGACCCAGTTGTCAGCGCCACGCAGGGCAGGTTTGGCTGCCAGGTTGTCCATCGTCTGAACGACGCCGCGGCGCACGCCGTCCGTCACGCGCCGATTGGCCTTGCGCCTCTTTCATAAGGAGTAGTGTCCTCATGTCCGACGCCCGCCAGTACAAAGTCCGTGCCGTTCACTGCGACTATCGCTCCAGCGATGAAGAAGTCTACCAGGCGCTGAAGCGCGTCACCGATCCCCTTACCGACACCTGGGATCGGCTCGCCAAAGCTAGGCGCATCGGCATCAAGTTCAACCAGGACAAAGAGGTCAAGAACCGGATCTTCTTTGAGGGCCAGTTGCAGCAGCTTGTCAGTGCCAAGGTCGTCCGCGCCGTGCTCCGCTTGCTGCGCGAGCGCACCGACGCCGAGATCATCCACACCGACGTCAGCTTCTACAGCATGTACAACGGGGCCGACCCGGTGATCACGCCGACCGCGATGCCCTTCTTCAAGGAGTTCGACATCACCCACGTCGACGCCACCAAGCCGCCCTATCGCATGGTCAGCGTGCCCGGCGGTGGGCGGATGTTCCGCCAATACTTGCTGCCTGAAACGTCGGTGGATGTGGACGAATTCATCTCAGTCGCCAAGATGAAGAACCACGCCTTCATGGGCGTCACCATGAGCCTCAAGAACCTCTTTGGCCTCATGCCGGGCGAGCCGGAAGGCAAGGTGCGCATGTACTACCATCACCTGGTGCGCATGCCCTACATGCTGGCCGATCTTGGCCGCATCTACGATCCCATTCTCAACATCGTCGACGGGCTGATCGGTCAGGCGGGCCGGGAATGGGGCAACGGACGCGACGAAAGCCCTACACAGGTCCCCAATACCCTGCTGGCCGGCAACAACACCATTGCCACCGATGCTTGCGGCATGTACCTGATGGGCCACGACCCCCAGAGCGACTGGCTCACCGATCCGTTCAACCGCGACCGCAACTCGCTCCTGGTCGCGGCCGAGGGCGGCTTCGGCACGGTCAACCTGGACGAGATCGACTTCCAGTCCGAGGTCCAGCGGCCGGTTGGCAAGTTCTATGCCGCGCTGACCGACTCCTATGAGACCGTGATCAGCTGGCGACGCACGACCGCCGAACAGGCGCTGTACTACGTGGACCATACGCGCGAACTCATTGACAAGCATGCAGGCAAGTTCATCCTGCTCCAGCAGGGCGAAATCCGCTGGGAAAGCGAAACGAGTGATCTGCGCGCCAGCCGCCGCCAACTATCGGGGTCAGCCCCGGATCAGGCGATGTGGCTCAAGTACGTGGATCCCGACGAGAAAGAAGGCGAGCACTTCGAGGTGTATGACACCGCGCTGGCCCAGGCCCGTGCGGCCAAATTACCTGTTGCCGCCTAGCCCCGCTGCCCGGGTCATTGTCCGCCGCCCGCCTTCACACTCGGCGGGCGGTTCTTGTTCCAGTATGGTTTATGGGAAGACGCTACGCCGCGACGCTGTGGGCGACGCTCTGCGCATACGTCTTGAACAGCTCTGCGACTCGTTGCGTCACCGGGCCGGGCCGCCCATCCCCCAACACCATGTCGTCTATCTGGATTACCGGCAGCACTTCTTTGGTCGTGCTGGTCAAGAAGGCTTCCTCCATGTGGGCCAGGTCGCGATAGTGGATGGGGCATTCCACCACCTCAAACTCAGGTGCGGCGACCTCCATGACAACCTGGCGCGTGATGCCCTTCAGAATCCCATCGCGCGCCGTCATCAGCCGCCGGCTGCGCACCACAAACAGGTTGGCGCGCGTGCCTTCGGTCACGCGGTCCTGATCGTCCAAAAAGACCGCCACCACCGCGCCGACCTTGCCGGCCTCCTGCATAGCCATGATGGCCGCCATGTAGTTGATGCTCTTAACCGTCGGCAGCACGCGGGTCACCAGCGTGCAGACGACCTTCACGCCCTGGGCATACTGGCCGGACGGCAGCGGCGACGGCGGATGCACCATCACGACCAGGCTGGGCTGATTGCCGGGTGTCATGTGATTGGCGGACGGACCGCCGGTCACGATGATGCGGATGGACGCGTCGGGGATCGCATTGGCGGCGTAGGTCTCCAGCACAATTCGTTCCAACTCCTCGGTGCTCCAGGGCATCGCCAACCCGATCTGCTGGGCCGAAGATTCCAGGCGTCGCACATGGTCGCGCAGGCGGAACGGCGTCGTGCCGTAGGTACGCAGCAGGTCAAAGACGCCATACCCACGCACGATGCCCAAGTCGTTAAGCGGGAGTCCGGCTTGACTCGCCGGCACCATCTCCCCGTTGACGTAATACGTTAGCTCGGCCATGCCAGACTCTCCTGATCCTTTACGCCCGTCTGCGGGTTGTCTCACCCAATTGCCCGCGATAATAGCACCAATCCAGCCCTGCGCCAAGCCAACCCGCGCCGCCGCGCTCTGCGCCACCGCAAAGAGCGGCGGCTCCTTCAGGTGATAGTCCGTCGCCGTTTGATAGCTCTTGGCCACGGCCAGCAGCCGCGCTTCGTCGTCGTAGTGGCCGATAAACGTGATCGTCGAAGGCAATCCATTATCGCGCAGGCCGTTGGGCACGATGGCGGCCGGGTGGCCGGTGGCGTTCGTCAGCCACAGATTCGGGCCATAGGACGGCGCGACATAGGCGTCGAATTGGGCCATGCGGTCGCGCATGGCGTCGATGAGCCGCCCGCGCAGCCGCTGCGCCTGGAGGTAGGCCACGGCCGGGATAAAGTGGGCGGAGCGCAGCCGGTTGGGCCAGCCGCGCTCATCCTGACGGACCAGCAGATCGTCGCGGTCGCTCTGCATCAGTTCGGCAAAGGCCGCGGCAGCCTCCACCCACAGGATGATCTGCATGGCGTCCAGCGGAAGGTCGGGCAGGTCGAAGGGGACCAGCGTCACGCCAAGCTGGCGCAAAGTCGCCAGCGTCGCCTGGTCGGCGGCGTGCGACGGCCCCTCGGCGTCAAAGAGCGCCGGGACATAGCCCACACGCACCCCGGCCGGATCGATGTTCGGCTCCCACGCAAAGGGCGCATCCACGACACTGGCGTCGTGGCCGTCCTGCCCGCGGATGGCGTCAAAGACCAGCGCACAGTCGTCCACGCTGCGACACAGCGGGCCAACCTTATCCAGTGTCCACGCCAGGGTCATCGCGCCGTGGCGGCTGACCCGGCCAAAGGTGGGACGCAGTCCGGTGACGCCGCACTCGGTACAGGGCGACACAATCGAACCATTGGTCTCCGTGCCGATGGCGAAGGCAACCAGACCGGCCGCGGTCGCCGCGCCGGAGCCGGCCGACGATCCGCTGGAGCCGGCGGTCAAGTCCCACGGCGTCTTGGTCTTGCCGCCGTACCACACATCGCCCATGGCCAGGCTGCCCATGCTCAACTTGGCGACCAGCACCGCGCCCGCCGCGGTCAGCTTGCTCACGACCGTCGCGTCAAAGTCGAAATGCTGCCCGCGATAGGGCGGCGCGCCCCAGCCCGTGGGATAGCCGCGTGTGGCAAAGAGGTCCTTCACGCCGTAGGGGATGCCGTGGAGCGGCCCGCGATCGTGGCCCGCCGCGATCTCCCGGTCGGCTTGCGCGGCCTGCTCCCGTGCCAGCTCCTCAGTCAGCGTCGCCACGCACGCCAGTTGCGGGCCGTAGCGCTTGAGCCGCGCCAGATACATGTCAGTCAGTTGCGCAGACGTGACCTGCCGGGTGCGCAGCAGTGCAGCCAGTTGCCGCACCGGCGCAAAGGCCAGCCGCTCCAGGTCGTCGGGCGCGTGCGCTTCAACCGGCTCCGGCGGCGCGGCCGTGACCGCGGGCGCGCGGTAGCCCAATGGCCGCGGGTCAAAGTGAAACGCGGGCGCGGCTGCGTTCCCCAGCGCATGGCCGCGCATGGCGACAATGCCGTCGCGCGCCGCCGCCACGCGCGCCAGCATGAGCGCCCGTTCATCGGGCGTAAAGTCAAACCCGCCAATCCGTTCCGCGGCCGCAAGCATGGCCGCGTCGATGGTGGTTTCCACAGGCTCTATCTCCGGCATGTCGTGCTCCTGTGCTGATGTGTTGAGGTGATGGCGTTCATTGTAGCAGAACTGACGCCGGTCGCCCCGCGGTCGTTTTGCCAAGCGATTTTATCTCGCCTATGATTTGGGCAATATGTCGCTGCCGCTGGTCCACCATCCCGATTACGTATCGCCGCTGCCGCCCGACCACCGCTTTCCCATGCCGAAATTCGGCAAGGTCTACGAGCATCTCGTGCGCAGCGGCGCGGCCACGCTGGACCAGTTCCACTGCCCGGAAAAGCCCGCGCGTGAAGTGATCGAGTTGGTCCATTCCCCGGCCTACGTGGACGCCTACTTCACAGGCACGCTCGACACGCGCGCCATGCGCCGGATCGGGCTACCGTGGAGTCCCAGCCTGGTCAACCGGACGGTGACGGCGGTCGGCGGCACGCTGGCCGCCGTCGAGCTGGCGCTGGCGCACGGCCTGGCCGCCAACACTGCGGGCGGCACGCATCATGCCTTCGCCGACTTCGGCTCCGGTTTCTGCATCTTGAACGACCTGGCCGTCGCGGCCCGCTGGGCGCAGCAGACGCGACGGGTTCAGCGTGTGCTCGTCGTCGATCTCGACGTGCACCAGGGCGACGGCACAGCGGCCATCTTCGGCGGCGACCCGTCCGTCTACACCTTCTCCATGCACTGCGGCGACAACTTCCCGTTCCGCAAGCAGACGAGCACGCTGGATGTGACGCTTGCCGCGGGGATGGAAGATGACGCCTATCTGGACGTCCTGCAGGCGCACCTGCCCGGCATCCTGGAAGACTTCCGGCCCGACCTAGTGCTGTATGACGCCGGCGTCGACCCGCACCGCGACGACCGGCTGGGTAAGCTGGCGCTCACCGACGCCGGTCTGTACCGGCGCGACCGCTACGCGATTGACCTGTGCGTGAGCCGCGGGGTTCCCGTCGCCTGCGTCATTGGCGGCGGCTACGATACCGACGTGGACCGCCTGGCGCGTCGCCACTGTCTGGTCTTTGAAGCCGCCGGCGACGTCTTTGCCGCGCGGCGGCTCTAGTCACGCACCCTGGGAGAACCGACCATGCGCGACCGCGTTCACCGCGAACGATGGCACTACCGGCGCATTGCCGCCAACCCGGTGGCGCGGCCAGCCTTATGACTCCCACCGGCGACCCACACGCCTGGCGCGAGCAGCATCTCGCGGCGCTCCGCGCCCGCCTCCAGCCCATCCGCCGCCTGCGCGACGGCACGATTTACACCGAACCGTCCGGCATCCACTTCCACGTGGTCACCAAGACCGCGGCATCGCTCTGCTTTTGGCTGGTGGAGCAGGCCAATCCCAGCACCGGCGTGATCCAGTCGGAGATTGACTTGGACAATCCGCTGACCCTGGTCGAACCCTATACCCGGGCCATGACGCTGGGCCTGCTGTGGCAGCCACAACCGCGCTCCATCTACTTGGCGGGGCTGGGCGGCGGACGGCTGGCGCTGGTGCTCTATCACGCGCTGCCCGACGCCGCCATCTACGCCGCCGAAATCGACCCGACGATCGTCGCCGTCGCCCGTCGCTATTTCGGCCTGCCCGACGACCCGCGTCTCACCGTCGCCATCGAGGACGGCCGCGTCTATCTCGAACAACAGGCGGACCCGCACGACCTGATCATGATAGACGTCTTTCTCGACAACGGCTACACACCCTATCGCCTCGCCACGCAGGAATTCTACGCCCTGTGCCGGTCACGGCTGCGGCCCGGTGGTGTGGTCGTCGTCAACCTCCTGGCGGGCGATCCGTTCCTCACCGACAAGGTCAAAACCGTCATGGCCGTCTTCCCGCAGGTGTGGCGCTTCACCCTGGACGACGAAAACACGGTCATCCTCGCCACCGGCGCGGAGCCGGTAGAGTATGCCACACTCAACGCCCGCGCCGCTGAGGTTGCCGCGACCTGTGAGTTCGCTTTTCCGTTTGCCGAATGTGCCGCCGTGCTCATGCCCGCCGCCACCGGCATGGACCTGGACGCCGCCCAGGTGCTGACCGACGCCCATCCCCCTGCCGCCTACTTTGACAACCTACCGTCCTTCGTCACACCCTTCAGCACCGTTGCCGCCGATCTCCCCTGCCCCTGTGGGTCGGGCCTGCGCTATCACGCGTGTCACGGCCGGCCGGGCCACAGTGCGCCCACACAGGGTCAATGACACCGCCGCTTGCCAATCGCAAAGACGGCGACCCCACCTTGCAGGTCGCCGTCTCGAATTGTCACACGACTTGGTTTGGCGCGCTGCCGCCGCGCGACTAGATCGTCGCCCGCGCCAGGGCTGCCTTCTGCGCCTTGAATAGCTGCTGAATGCCCAACTCCGCCATGACCAGCATGGCGTTGAGCGCGGCCCGGCTGAACGGCTCGCCCTCGGCCGTCCCCTGCACCTCGATAAAGCGCCCGTCCTCGGCCATGACGATGTTCATGTCCACATCGGCCTTCAAATCCATCTCGTAGTCCAGGTCCAACGCGGCCTTGCCGTCCACGATGCCCACACTCACCGCGGCCACGGCTTGGCGCAGCGTGCCCGGCGGGACTGCCTGCTTCTTCTCCAGACGCAGCACGGCCAGCGCCAGCGCCACATAGCCGCCCGTGACCGACGCCGTACGCGTGCCGCCGTCGGCCTGGATTACGTCACAGTCCACAATGATTTGGCGGTCGCCCAGCTTCTCCAGGTCGACTGCACCGCGCAGGCTACGCCCGACCAGCCGCTTGATTTCCTGCGTGCGCCCTTTGGGCGTCAGGGTCTCGCGTTGATTGCGCTGCTGCGTGGCCCGCGGCAGCATGGCGTACTCCGCGGTCACCCACCCGTGACGGCTCTTGTTGGTCTTGAGCCAGCGCGGCAGGTTCTCTTCTACGGTGGCATTGCACAGCACCTTCGTGTTACCGAAGCTGACCAGGACCGAGCCTTCGGGATAGGCCACGTAGTCGAGTTCGAAGTTGACGGGACGCAGTTCGTCGAGGGGTCGCGCCATGTTGAGCGCCTCACTTTTCTGAAAGTATCTGCTGACGGAGCGCGCGGCTCCCAGCGACCGGTCCGGGGTGCAACAAAAAACCCCTCCCGCGGCGGGAAGGGTTAAGGTGGAGCTAAAGGGACTTGAACCCTTGACCTCTACAATGCCATTGTAGCGCTCTCCCAACTGAG
>CAYJQA010000152.1:2912-10306 GCA_964372065.1 uncultured Litorilinea sp. | reverse complement strand
GATGTAGCCCACGATAAGCAGCGGGATGTTGATCACGAAGAAGAACGCGGCCAGCGAGAGGCCGGTGAAGTGATTGACGAGAATGGCGAGGCCGCTGACGCCGCCGGCCGCGATGTCGTGGGGAACCTGGAAGACGGCATAGCCCACCGCCACAATCAGCGTGCCGATGACCAGCAAGGCCCCGCGGCGCAACGCTGCCCACAGACCGCGCCGGCGGGAAGTATGTGCCGTCATGCCGTACCCCTCGTTTCTGCGATGAAGCGGCGCGCCTAGCTGCGGTAGTCGCCGTTGATGCTGACGTATTCGTGGCTGAGGTCGCACGTCCAGACGATGGCCTCGCCGTCGCCCAAATCCAGATCGACGCGCACATCCAACTCCGGCTGGGCAAAGCGCGCGGCGGCATCCGCCTCGGCGTAGGCCAGCGGCTGCCCGGCCGCGACCAGCTGCAGCTCAGGCATCCGCGCGCCGCCGGTCGGGCCGCCGGTGACAAAGAGCGCACAGCGGTTGGGGTCCACCGCTGCGCCGCTGCGTCCCACGGCCGCCAGGATGCGCCCCCAGTTGGCATCGTTGCCGAAAAAGGCGGTCTTGACCAGCGGGCTGGTGGCGATGGTGTTGGCGGCGCGGTGGGCGTCGGCGTTCGTGGTCGCGCCGTGGACGTGAATCGTCACAAACTTGGTGACGCCTTCGCCGTCGCGCACGATGGCCTGCGCCAGATCGCGACCGACCGCGGTCAGCGCGTCCACAAACGCGGCATAGTCGGGTCCGGCGTCCGTGATCTCCGGATTGCCGGCCAGCCCGTTCGCCAGCGCTAGCACGGTATCGTTGGTGCTGGTGTCGCCGTCAATGCTGATGCGGTTGTAGCTCTTGTCGACCGCCGCAATCAGCGCGGCCTGTAGCATGGGTTGGCTGATGGCCGCGTCGGTGGCGATGACGCTAAGCATGGTCGCCATGTCGGGGTGGATCATCCCGGCCCCTTTGGCGATGCCGGTGAGACGCACTTCCTGGCCGGCGATGGTGACGCTGCGGGTCACTAGCTTGGGGCGGGTGTCGGTGGTCATGATGGCGCGGGCGGCGTCATCCCAACCCTCCGGGCGCAACTGGCCCACGGCCTGTGGGACCGCGCTCGTTAGCTTGTCCAGGGGCAACTGTACGCCGATGACGCCCGTGCTCATGACGAAGATGGTGTAGTCGTTGGCGCCGAGGACTCGCTCGACGGCTTCCGCCATACGGCGCGCATTGGCGCCGCCCTGGACGCCGGTACAGGCGTTGGCGCAGCCGCTGTTGATCGCGACGCCGTGCGCGCCGGACGGGTTAAGCGCCAGCAGTTGGCGGTCATACAGCACGGGCGCAGCCGGGAACGCGTTCTTGGTGAAGACCGCGGCGGCGCGACACGGAATGCGGCTGACGATCAGCGCCAGATCGGGCGCGCCGCTCTTCTTGATGCCGGCCGCGACACCGGCGGCGTCAAAGCCCGGAACTATCGAATCAGCAGCCATTGGTTCCTCTTTCTCTGGGAGCGTCTGGGCAGACAGGGTTGTGCGTAGGCATTGCGCGTGGGCCGGTCGGCGCTAGGCCGGTAATTGCTTGAAACGTGCGAGCGCCTGCTCTTCCAGCAGTGGCCGATGCACAGGATGGGCAATGTCGATCAGCGCCCGGGCGCGCTGGCGCAGGTTCTTGCCATACAGATTAGCGACGCCGTACTCGGTGATGACGTAATGCACATGGGCGCGGGTCGTGACGACGCCGGCGCCTTCCTGCAGAAACGCCACAATGCGCGATACGCCGCGCCCGGTGGTGGATGGCAGCGCGATGATGGGCTTGCCGCCTTCCGAAAGCGACGCGCCGCGGATGAAGTCCATCTGGCCGCCCACGCCGGAATACTGGAACACGCCGATTGAGTCGGCTGCGACCTGGCCGGTGAGGTCCACTTCGATGGCGCTGTTGATGGCCGTGACGCGCGGGTTGCGCCGGATGACCGCGGTGTCGTTGACGTAGGCCACGTCGAGCAGGGCGATCTCCGGGTTGTCGTCGATGAAGTCGTACAGCCGCCGCGTGCCCATCGCAAAGGTCCCCACGACCCTGCCGGGATGGACGCGCTTTTGCCGGCCATTGATCACGCCGCGCTCAACGAGATCGACCATGCCGTCGCTGATCATTTCGCTGTGGACGCCGAGGTTCTTGTGATGGACGAGCGCCGCAAGGACGGCGTCCGGGATCGCGCCGATGCCCATCTGGAGCGTCGCGCCGTCTTCGACCAACTCGGCGCAATGCCTGCCGATGGCAAGTTCGATCTCGCCCAGCGGCGCGGGGCAATGCTCCAACAGTGGGTCATCCACTTCGACGGCGACGTCGATGTCGCGCACATGCACCAGGCCGTCGCCGTGGCTGCGCGGCATGTGCGGGTTGATCTGCGCGATGACGGTCCTGGCCGTCTGCACGGCGGCACGCGCGATGTCCACCGAGATCCCCAACGAGCAGTAGCCATGCCGGTCGGGCGGCGACACATGGACGAGCGCCGCATCCAGCGGCAGGATGCCCCGGCGAAAGAGGTTCGGCGCTTCGCTCAAGAAGATGGGGATGTGGTCGGCATGGCCGGCGCTGATCGCGCTACGCATGTTCGGCCCAACGAACAGGACATTCGGATGAAAGCTATCGGCCAGGGCATGGTCGGCGTAGGGCGCGGCCCCTTCCGTGTGGAGGTGCACCACTTCCACGCCGCGCAGTTCGGCGCTGCGCGCGGCGAGCGCGTGGACCAACTGCTGCGGCGCGGCTGCCGCGGTGTGGATGAAGACGCGATCCCCCGAACGGATGGAGGCGACCGCCTGGCCCGCGGACGTAAGTTGCATGGCGTGCGGCTTTCCAGGCGCGGGCTAGGCCCAACGCACGTCGATGCCCTCTTGGCTGCCCAACGCGCCGCGCAGTAACTCCACGAGGCCGGGGTCGGCCCCCTGCGTGGTGAAGTAGTCCAGCGTGTCAGCGGTGATGTAGTAGTCTTGGTCGCTGCTGGATTCTTCCTCAAGCTGCGTGATGAGAAAGTCCAACTGGGCTTGCGACAATTCGCCCAGGTCGGCGCCGGTTTCTGCGTTGTAGAGATGGGCCATCGCGAATTCTCCGTGGTGTGACAGGGTGAGGGCGTCAGGGTAACTGCGCCCGGAAGCAGCCAAACGGGCCGACCTTGAGCGTGCAGTGGGCCGCGGCGAAACCGGCGTCGGCCAGGAGCGCCAGGTGACGCTCCACCGGCATACGGCCCGGGTTGGGCTTGGCGTCGGGCGCGGGATCGGGCAGCAGGTCGGCATAGACCAGGTGGCCGCCGGGCGCGAGCTGGGCCGCGGCCAGGCGCAGCAGGCGCGCGACCGCATCCGCATCGCCCACGTCGTGGAGCGACTGGAGCGACGTAAAGGCGTCAACCGGCTCCGGTAGGCGCGCTTGCCAGTCGTCGCCCGTGAGATCGGCCTCTAGCCAAGTTGTGCGGGCGGCGTAGGGCGCAAGACTCGTGCGCGCCAACTCCAGGAGCGTGGGCGACGCGTCGATCCCGGTGTAGCGGACGGCGGGATGGTCGGCCAGGATCCGCGCCGCCAATGCGCCCGACCCGGAACAGAACTCCACGACGCGCGGCGTATCCGACACCCAGGGGCCGAGGCGGCGGCTCAGGTGCGTCTTGACCAGGCTGCGGTCGGGCCAACGCTCGTCCAAACTGGCGACATAGGTAGCTGCCTCGACGGTATCGGCAAAAGTGCGAAAGGCCATGAAACCGGTTCCTGTGACTGATGGGCAGGTGGTCAATAGATGAACTCGCGCACATCGTAGTGCGAGACGCGTACCCCGCGCGGTCGGGCCCAGGCGGCCAACGCATCCTTGAAGCGGCGCACCTCGGCGCGGATGGCCGCGTCGGTCATGGGCGTCAGCCCGGCGGCGCGGGCGGCCTCGCCATGGGGCGACGGCTCTTGGTCGACGAAAGGCGACAGATAGACCAGATCAGCGGCGTCCAGCGGCATGGCCTGGATCAGCGCCAACGTGGCGCGGCGATGGTCGTCGTGGTGCTGTTCGCCGCCCGCGCCGATCATCGCGATGATGCCGACGGCGCCGCCGCCGGCCTTGATGGTGCGTACCGCCGCCAGGACATCTGCCGCCGTACCGGGTTTGGCAAGAAATCGTCGCAGGGGATCGTAGCCGGTTTCCAGCCCGACGTAAAGCCGGCGCACGCCCAGCGCGGCCATTTCGGCGAAATCGTCCGCGGTCTTGTGCAGGGCGTCCGGCGCGCTGATGAACGCGTAGATGCCGTCAAAGCGGCCGCGTTGCCCCCGCGGAGCGTCCAGCGCCGGGCCGGGCCGGCCCTCGATGCGGAACTGCTCCTGCACGGTCATAAGCAGCGGGAGCAGTGCGGGCTGGGCGATGATCACGGCGTTGGCGTCGGCCAGGAAGATCGACCGGCGGACATTGATCCCCGCACCCAGAAAGTCAGCTACGCGACGGCAGTGGTCGGCAAATTCGTCGGGCCGCTTGATGCGGAAGGGGCGGTCACGATAGAACGTGCAAAAGGTGCAACGGTTGTAGGAGCAGCCTTCCGTCGCCTGCAAGACCATACTCAGGTATTGGTCCGGGGGCAGGATGGACACGGGCTTGTAGATCGTGTGAAAGACTGCCGCGTCGGCCTCCAGCCGGGACCAGTCCCAGCCTCCGATGAGCGCCAACCAGTCCGCAATCGCGCGGCGCTCGGCGGCGGGCGTAGCGCCTGCCGACAGGTCGCCGATCATCAGGGCAGAGGCCACGCGCGTCGCGGCGCAAAACGCGGTGTCGATCACGCGGCGGCGTTCGTCCGGCGCGAGGAGACGGCGGGCGCGCAGGCCGTCCGGGGGAACCCATTTGGCAAGGATGCGGTTGTCCAGGCCGCGACGGTAGGTGATGCCGTCATACCACGCGCCCAACAGGCGGCCCGATCCGTCGAAGGAGAAGTTGCGCTCACCGGCGAAGCTGAGGGTGAGCGTCCCCGCGGCGGTGGAGAGATAGAGCGGCGCGCCGTCGCGCCAAGTCCAGGTGTGCCTCATGGTGAGCCGGGCGCTGTGTACGGCGCGTTACCAATCGCCCGCATAGTCAACCGGATAGGGCGCGGCGTGCTCGCGGTGATAGAGGTAGTGCAGCTCGACCAACTGGCGCAGGTGCAGCAAATCATGGGCCGCCCACGACGCCATGAGCCGACCCGCCTTCATACCGCCGAAAATCGGGTGACGATGCTCGTTCTCCCAGTTCGGGGCGTCTAGGCCACGCAGCCAGGCCAGCGACCGGGCGCGCTCGTCCAAAAAGGCCGCGAGCGAGTCAGCCAGGTCGCGGCTCGCATAGTCACGCTGCGTGACCCAGCCCACGGGGTCGATGGGCGGCCAGTCGACCTCCGGGCGGTGCAGCGTGAGGTCCACGCGCGTGCGAAAGTCGTCGCGCTCCTCATCCGCCAGGTGATTGACGACCTCCAGGATGGACCAAGCATCGGGCGCCGGCTTCCAGCGTGCCTGATCATCGGCGACGCCGACGACTAGCTGCTGAATCGCCCCGGCGTTGGCGGCCATCCGATCGATCATGTCAGGCAAGTGCATGGGGTTTCTCCTCAATGGCGAACGCGGCCAATCAAATAGCGGTGGTGCGCCCATACGGCTTTAACCTGCCAGGGCAGGCGCGCGTGATCCAGCCAGGCGTAGCGCATGACACGCGCATAGAGGTCGGGTTCCTGGCCGAGATAGTAGGCCATGGTGCTCCAGCGCCAACCGTCGCCCGTAAAGCGTGATTCCAGCGTGGCGCTGCGTACACCCAGGCGCTTGAGCACGTCGGCCGCGGGCATGACCGTGTCGGGCCAGGGGGGCACGTCCAGTACGCCCTGGTCGATGATGTCCACGCCCGCTTCCTCCAGGGTGCGGCGGATGCGGCCGATGTCGGTCCACGTCTCGTCATGGGTGCGGAAGAAGTCGCGATCGATCACGAGCTTGCGCATCCAGTAGCCCACCTGGATGTTGTTGGGCATGGCGACAAAGACCAGGTTGCGGCTGGTGCGCGCTAACTCACCCAGCAGCCCGGCGGGGTCTTGGAGATACCACAGCCCAGCCCACTGCCACGTGAGATCGAAATGGGCGTCGGGGAAGGGCAGGCGTCCCCAGTCGCCCGGCGCGACCTCGACCAGGTTGATGGGCAGCCGCAGGTCGTCCTGCCAGATACGCCGCACGCCGGCTAAACGTTCTGGGATGTCGTCGACCGCGGTGACGGGGATGCCGGCGCGCGCAAAGACGACGCCGTTGATGCCGGTGACGCCCGCCATGCCGTACACGGGCGCTTCCAGGACGCTTTGGACGTTGTGACGTCGCGCCAGGCCGGCCAGGAAATCGTTGAGGACGAAGCGTTCGTAGACGAGACCGAGACCTTCGTTGTAGTCGGTGAGAAAGCGCTGCCAGGTGTTGGTTGCGGTCATGCCGATTCTTTGGGGTGCGGGTTGGGTTCGCCGCCGGGCGCGACGACTAAGGTGAAGCCTTCGCGGCCGACGATGACTGCCTCATCGCCCGCATGGAGCGCGCCGGTGGTGAGACGGGCATTCCACCATTCGCCCATGACGAAAACGCTGCCCGGCTCGCCTGCGCTGAAGTCCGCGCGGACGCGGCAGCGCATCCCGATCAGCCCCTCGCTGCCGGTGGCAACGGGGCGGCGCTGTGCGGCCAGGGCCAGATAGCCCGCCAGGACGGTGAGCGCGCCCACAACAACGGCCAGCGTGATCAGCGTGAGCCACGGCACGCGCACGCCCGGCACGTCAAAGAGCAGTGCGCCGCCCAAGATGAACGCGATCGCGCCGCCTGCGGAGAGCACGCCGAAAGTGGGGGTGAAGGCTTCGGCGACGAAGAGCGCCAGCGCCAGCGCCATAAACGCCAGGCCCGCGAGGTTGGCGTCCAACTGGCCCAAACCGAAGAATGCCATGATCAACGCCAGCGCGCCGAGGATACCGGCGAAGCCGAGGCCGGGCGTGCGAATCTCCACGACCAGCCCAAGCACGCCCAGACTGAGCAGGATCGTCGCCAAGCTGGGGTCGGCCAGCAGGTTGAGGCTGCGCTGCATGGCGGTCATGGCGTGCGGGATGGGCGTGGCGTTGGCCGTGTCGAGCATGACCGGGTCGCCGTTCACCGTGACACTGCGGCCATGCGCTTGACGCAACAGGTCGGGCAGATCGGCGGCAATGAGGTCAATCACGCCGAGCGTGAGGGCCTCGTCGGCTGTGGCCGCCACGGCGTCTTGGACGGCGGCAATCGCCCATTCGGTGGCGGCGTCGCCGCGGCGGGCGGCCAAGTTCTCGATGTCGGCGCTGAGTATGTTGACGAGTTTGGCCTTGAGCGTTTCGTCGATGTCCTCGCCGGCCATGTCCACCGGAC
>CAYJQA010000152.1:2131-2902 GCA_964372065.1 uncultured Litorilinea sp. | reverse complement strand
GTGGCGCGTTGCGCCTATGCCCCCCCCGCCCATCCCCCCCGCCCGGCCCGCGCCGATGCTCGGGCCGGGGGCCATGACGGCCAAGTGCCCCGCCAGCGTGAGGAAGGTTCCGGCGCTGCCGGCGCGCGCGCCGGCGGGCGCAACGTAGACGATGATCGGGACGGGCGACGCGAGCATGGTCTGAATGATGCGCTTGGTGACGTCGACGCTGCCGCCGGGCGTATCAAGCCGCAGCACGACCGCCGCCGCGCCGCTGTTCTGGGCCTGGCGGATGCCCCCGGCAAGATAACTGTCGAGGACCGGGGTGACCGGCCCCGCAAACTCGAGCAGGATTACCGTGTTTGTGGACGATTCTTGGGGGAACGGGCGCGCGGCAGCCGGACGCGGCCAGATAACGCCCACGAGCGCCGCCAGCGTCACCACGAGAATCGCGACATTGCGCCAAAGTCGAGTGCTGTGCATGGTGTTCGCCTACTGCCCGGCCTTGAGCCGGGCCACTTCAGCAACCATTTCTTCCACCGAACGCCTGCCCGCCTCGCTGACCGCCCCTAACATGGTGGCTAGCTCTTCGATGCGTTCTTGCCCGTCCAGGTCACGCACGAGGGTCGTCGTGCGCTCTTCGCCGTGGATTTCCAGGACACGCTTGTTCACGGTGAAATGCTTGTCGCCGAACGCCGCCAGTTGGGGCAGGTGGGTGATGCAAAGCACCTGATGCCCGGCGACGTCACTGCCATTGGCGCCAGAACTGGACCGAGTCCAGCGTTGACGCGC
>CAYJQA010000152.1:0-2121 GCA_964372065.1 uncultured Litorilinea sp. | reverse complement strand
CGTCACTGCCATTGGCCGTGCTCTGGTGGCCGGTCAGCAGCCATAGTTTCTGGCCGACGACCGCGCCCACGCGACCCCCGATGCCCTGGTCGATTTCGTCAAAGATCAAGGTGGGTGTGGCGTCGGCATGGGCCAACGTGCTCTTGAGCGCGAGCATGAGGCGGGCCGTCTCGCCGCCGGAGGCAACCTTCACCATCGGCTTGAGCGGTTCGCCCGGGTTGGCGCTGATCAGAAATTCCACCTGGTCGACGCCGGTGGCGTCAAACGCGGCGCGGCGGCCATCGGGCAGGTACGCGCCATCGGCGCGGGCGGCCTGCTGGACGTCGACTGCAAACTGGGCGCGCGCCATGCGCAGGTCGGCTAGCTCGGCTTCGACCTGGCGGGCCAACCGTTCACCGGCGGCTTTGCGCTGGGTGGATAGTTTGTTAGCCAGGTCGCCGATCGTGTGCAGGAGCTTGTCCTCCTCGTCCTCCAGCGCGGCGGTCTTGACTTCCCAGTTCGCCAGCCCATCCAGTTCGGCCTGGGCGTGCGCGCCAAACGCGACAATCTGCTCGATGGTGTCGCCGTATTTGCGTTTCAGCCCGTGAATCAACTCCTGGCGTTCATCCACCTCCTGCAGCCGTTCGGGGTTGAACTCCAACTGGTCGGCATAGTCCTGGATGGTGCGCGCCAAGTCGCTGAGTTGCTCTAACAAGCCCTGGGCCTCGTCTGCCGCGGGCTGCATGGACGGGTCAATGCGGGCCAGGCGTTCCAACCGGCCAACCGCCTCGCCGACCAGGTCTACCGCGGCCGGGACTTCGTCTTCACCGGCGGCCAGAATCGCCTGGGCCGACTGGGCCAACTGCAGCAAGGCTTCGGCGTTGGCAAGCCGGCGGCGCTCGCCTTCCAGGTCGACGTCTTCGCCGGGCTGCAAGCGCGCCTGGCTGATCTCTTCGGTCTGGAAACTGAGCAAGTCGACCCGCTGGGCGATGGTGCGGGCGTCCTGGCGCAAACGCTGCAACTCGGCGCGCACTTTGCGCAACTGTGTCACATGGCGGGCAATCTCGGTGCGCTGGGGGAGCAGACCGGCATAGCGGTCGAGCAGGTGGATGTGCGTGCGCGGCCGCAGCAGGTTCAGGTGCTCACCCTGCCCATGCACGTCGATGAGCAGCCCCGCGACCTCGCCAAGCACCTGGAGGCTCACGGCGCGGCCGTTGACGCGGCAGATGTTGCGCCCGTTCAGGCGAACCTCGCGGCCAAGCGTCAGCCAGCGCGGCGAGTCGGGGTCGTCAAGACCTTGTTCGACCAGGACGCGCTGCACTTCGTCGGCGACCTCGTCCCCGGCGGGCGGGAGCTGGAAGACGGCTTCGATCTGCGCCTGGTCGGCGCCGGAGCGCACCCATTCGGCGGCGGCGCGGTCGCCCAGGAGCAGCCCCAGCGCGTCGATGATGATAGACTTGCCCGCGCCCGTCTCGCCGGTCAGGATGTTTAACCCGTGACCGAACTGCAGATGCAGGTCATCGATAATGGCGAAATTGCGGATGCTCAGTTCGTGAAGCATGGCTGCCATTTTAGCATAGGGGGGTAGTTTCCTGAAGCCGGTTCGACCGCTTGGCAAGCCGATCGGCCGATGCTATAATTCCTCGTAGAGAGCCTTCCCAGGGCGACCGACGCGGTTGCCCACCCGGAGACTGTAAAAGGAGACGTTGCTGAATGTTGCCCCACTTTGGTCCTGTTGAACTGACGCTGATCCTGGTGATCGTCGTGATGCTGTTTGGCGTGGGCAAGCTGCCCGAGGTCTTTGGCTCGGTCGGGCGCGGTATCCGCGAGTTCCGCCGGAACGCCAATGACGCCGAGAGCAAGACGACCGCCACCGACGCGCAGCCGGTGAAAGTTGAGTCTGTGGAGTCTGGGCACACGAGCTGATCTGCGGGTGGGTAGCGCAGGGCGCGCGCCGACGCATGATGGAACTGCATAGCATCGGCGCTGCCGGGCGTCTGCCTGGTGCGTGGCGCGAAGGGTACAACCCGGTTGTGGCTTGTCCGTGGCAGCCGGGTTGTTTTATTGCCGTATACCCTCCTGGTAGTCCTCCAGCCGGATTGCATTACTCCGACCAACCGTGAAAGGTTGAGGGTGTGAGAC
>CAYJQA010000151.1:0-10313 GCA_964372065.1 uncultured Litorilinea sp. | reverse complement strand
GGTCGGTGCGCAGACAGGGATGATGGCGCGGCGGGTGGGCTCCTCGAAGGCTGGGATGGCGCGATAGCGGACCTTGACTTCGGGGTCGGTGGCGGGGATGATGGCGGCCAGGTCGCCCATTTCTTCAAGCGAGAGTTCGGCTGGTGTGAGCATGTGCTAGTCCTCGTGGCGCAAGTCGCAAGCGATTTGGCTTGAGCATACTATCACAACCCGGCGCGGGCAAAACAAAGGGGGAGCGTTCCTGCCGGCGCGGCGACGTCACTCCCCATAGAGCGCGGCGATCTGCCGGGCAAAGTCGGCCACGCTGCAGCGCAGGGCGCGCGGCGCGACGACCTCCACGCCGCGGCCAAAGCCGAGCAGCCGGTCGCGCGCGTCCTCCAGCGAGGCAAAGGCCAGGTCCACGGTGCGCCAGCCGTCGCCGGCGTCCGGCGCGGCAGAGGGCCGATCAGCGACGCGGCCCAAACGCGCCCGCAGCACCCCCAGGGACGCGGGTGAGACGCGCAGCGTGACCCAGTAGCCGCGGCGATCCGCGGCGCGCGCCCGCCGCCACTCCGCCCAGAACGCGGCCAGGTCAAAGTCGGCAGGGAGTGTGAAGGTCTCCTCGTCGAGGCGAGCATCCAGCAGGGCGGCGACCCGGCGCACACGGATGCGGCCCTGCTGCCCAAAGACCAGATACCAGTCGCCCGCCTTGGCGACCAGACCGTATGGCTCCACCAGGCGGTGAATCGCCGGCGCGGACAGCCCGGCATAGGTGATGTGCAATCGGCACGCCGCGAGGACGGCCTGATGCACGGTGCGCAGATGGGGCGCAGCGGCCGCATCATCATGCTCCCACCAGGTGAAGTCCAGGTAAAAACGGCGGCGCATGCGTTCTTCTTCGGCGCGGCGCACATCAGGCAGCGCGGCCGCGAGCTTGCTCAAGGCCCGGCGCAGGTCTTGCCCCAGCCCCAGATCGGCCAGTGGACCGGGCGCGCTGAGCATCAAGAGGGCGCGCGTCTCCGGTTCGGAGAGACCGGTGAGGGTAGAGCGATAGGCGTCCAGCAGGGCATAGCCGCCCTCCGGTCCCGGCGCGCCGTAGATCGGGACACCCGCCAGGCTGAGCGCGTCGATATCGCGATAGATGGTGCGCTCGGAGACTTCCAACTCGGCGGCAAGGGCTTGGGCCGTCATGCGCCCACGCGCTTGCAGCAGCATCAACAAGGCGACAAGACGGTCGGCGCGCATGGGGTACTCCTGACTGAGCAGAGGCAGAAGCAGAATATCTCACGCCAAGCCGCCAAAAACGCAAAGAAAAGACCAGAATCAGGAGCAGTCTGTCATGCCGAGGCCGCGCCCAAAAAGGCTCCCGCGAGGAATCCCCCTGCCATCACGCCCCGGCAGAGAGATTCTCCCTATTTTGCTTCTTCTTTGCGCTCTTGGCGGCTTTGCGTGAGAAACTCCCCTCTCTTCTTTACGTGAACCGAATAAATCCTGACACAAGGTGTCAGGGTGGATATGCGATGATGATACTGCGCGAGACGGTGAGCCGTCAAAACGAAGACGGCAGTCGGCGCGCAGACGCAGAGGAGACTTGCATCATGCAGAACGCTGAAGCCACGGATAAGCTCGCGGTGCGGATTGTGGAGTTGCCGCCGCTGCGGGTGGCGAGTGTGCACGCCTACGGGCCGGAGCCGGAGAATGCGGCCTGGGCGAAGCTGGCGGCGTGGGCGGGGCAGGGCCGCGGGTATCTGGCCGACCCGGCGCAGCACCGCATCTTCGGCTTTAACAACCCGAACCCGTCGCCGGGCAGCCCGAATTACGGCTATGAGTTGTGGATCGTGGTCGGTCCCGACGAGCAGGGCGACGGGCAGGAGGGCGAGGTGCGGATCGAGGAGTTCCCCGGCGGGCTGTATGCGGTGGTGCGCGTGGAGCTAATCACCGCGCCGTATGACCAGATTCCGGCGGGGTGGATGGCGCTCAACCGCTGGCTGGAGGACAGCCGCTATCAGATGGGCCGCCATCAGTGGCTGGAGGAACATATCGGCATCCCCGCCTCCGATCGGTTCAGTCTGGACCTATACATGCCCATCGCGGAGTAGCGGTACACCGACGCGCGGTATGTGGGCAGCACACAACGGAGCCTGACCGCTTGGTCAGGCTCCGTTGTGTGCGCCACAGAAGTGAGGCCGGCGACAGTTACCGGCTATTCAGGCAGTTCGATCTCGGCAATGGCCGCGGCCACGTCGTCGTTGGTGCTGCTGCCCAGTTCGATCCACTCCAGGGCAAAGCTGCCGTCATCCTGTTGGGTGACCTTAGCGGCGTAGAGGGTGGAGGCGCTCAGGTCGCCCGCCTCGGCCAACACCGACTTGAAGAAGACCACGTTGGTGCCGTCGTCGCCATGATAGATGGTCTTGTTGTCGGGCAAGACGACCGCGTTTTCATGCGCGATGCGGCCCAGCGTGTAGTGCTTGACAACCAGCGAGTTCAGCATATCGCCATCCGGGTCCGGGATGATCTCGACCATATAGCCGTAGTCATATGGGTTGGCCTGCTCACCCAGATAGGCAGTCATGGCGGCGACGTTCTCCTGGTAGCCGGATACGCTGGCGATGGGTTCGTATTCCTCGGCGCTGAGCGCGGTGTTCCACGGGGTCACCGTCGAACCGCAGTTGTCCCAGGTGCCGTTGACCTCGGCGAAGTCCACATTGACGCCTTCCAGCACGTCCCAGCTCGTGCCGTTGTTGCGGATGTACATCTGGCTGACGCCGCCGGGCTGACACTCGAAGTTGGTATAGAGGTAACCTTCGCTGCCGTCCGTGGCGACGGGCAGATACATGTTGCCGTCCGGCGCGTTGCACATGTGCAGTTGGTCGCCGTAGACGTCGTTGATCTGGCCGAACTTGTCGCTGTAGATGTCGCTGGGGATGTCGGAACCGACGCGGGCCAAAATCTGGTACGCACCGGCGGCGACCATCACCTTGTGTATGTCCATACCGGTGGGGGCGGGCAGCGCCGCAAAGCTGTCGGTGGCCTTGAAGCCGTTGACCACGCCGATCACGCCGCGGTTGAACGGGTGAACGTTGATGGCCGACGGGTGCTGGGAGTTGAAGAAGAGCGTGCCGTCCGGGCCGACCCAGGTACCGGTCACCTCCGCGCCCACAGGTACGGTCGCAAAGCGGATGAGGGTTTCACCATCCCACTTCCACAGCGTGTTGTTGGCATGCAAGCCGGTGTCCTCGGCGATCCAGAGATCACCGTTGGCGTCGACAACCAACCCGTCCGGGTTGGCGATGTTGTTGACATCACACTGGTTGACTTCGGCGGTTTCGTCATAGGGGCCGCCGACGATCACCGGAGTGAGCAGGCTGACGTTGTAGTCGGCGTCGAGTTCGCCCATGTAGACCGCGCCGCAGAGGTTCTCCTCCAACTGAATATCCCCTTCACCGTCGGACATGCCCTTACCGATCTCGGTCATGGCCCAGTAAATACGGTTGTTGATCGGATCCAGCGCGACCCATTCCATCTTGCGGAACTCGGCGGTGGCACCCAAAGACGCGGCATAGGCGCGGGACTCCAGGAATGCGGCCTGGGGATGGTCCAACGGGACGATCAATACATCACCCCCATCCTGGGCAAAAACCTGGACCGGCACGGCAGCCAGCAGAGCCATCAACACAAACGCAAAGACGAACCTATGCATGTGAGACTTCATATAAGCTTATCTTCCTTCCCTTGCGGCAAAACACCTTTGGCGGATTGCAGAGAAGATTGCGCGCCGGGGCGCAATGTGGCGCGCATCCGTCCAGTAGGAAACCGCGGAATGGTTATAGGCGCATTAACGAAACGCTTGCGAAAGGTAAACGCTTGGGATTGGGATGTTCACAAAGAACAGGTGGGTAGAATCTGGCCCGCGCCGGAGCCTCTCGCCACATAAAAAGCGACCCGGAAGGCGTCGGCTTCCGGGTCGCTTAGGGGAATGTTGCTCCGTAAGGAATTCGGTCTATGGGTCCACTGTGCAGAGTGAGGATGATTGGACTGCCGCGCTGCGCTTATACCAACTCTTCTTCTTCAAAGAGCGGATTGGCCTGCCAATTGGTCTCATCTTCCTCGTTGGGCAGTTCGCGATCGGTCGCGCCGGTATACGCCAAGACGCTGCGTTTCAGGTAGCTCCCCTCCAGTGCGTCTTGTTTGTTCATCTTATCGGTCTTGTTGGCCTCTCCCATCTGGCCCATAAAGGTGCTCATATCCCAGTTCTTGACCAGTTTCTTGTCGCGCTTCAGCCCCTTGAGATACTTCTTGACCTCACGCAGGCGGGTCTGCTGGTCTTTGATCTCCTGGTCGGTCAAGCCGCCGCCGTACTTCGATTTCAGTACCTTGGGCAGATTCTTGGCCTTCTTCTTCAGAATCATTTTGGCCGTCTTCTCGTCCACCATGCTCGGCAGGTCGTGGTATTTGCCGTAGGGCGAGCCTAGCCCCTCGCCCTTGCTAAAGGCCAAGTCGTTGTCAATCCCCTTGACCTTGCCGGTGCCCTGGTCAATGTAGATATTCCCGCCGTGGCGATCGGCCTGGCCCGTAATGGCGTCCAATAACTGGAGATCGGACAAGCCCTTTTGGGTCATGGGATTAGTGAAGTCGTGGGACATATAGCGGTCGCCGGAGTACTCGTTATAGGTGTCACCGTTCTTCTTGTACTGGCCGGGGTCCATCACATTATTGATGTCAAAACCCTCGGGGACCGGCGTGTTGAACTGCCGCTCAAAGAGAGGCTTGCCTGACACCTTGGCCGACACAGAGCCTTTCTCGCCGTTATGCTCGGCATAGACTTCGTCGGAGAGGATGTTCGTGCCCAACCATTTGTCCACGCGCGACGAAACGACGGCACGATCGGACATACCCTTCATGGTGTTCGGCTTAAAGAAACCGGATTTCTCCTTGGATTTGCCGATGCCGCGATTATAGCGCACTTTGTCGACGCGGTTGGCGGTGCCGCCTTCGCCCAACGTGTGGCTCTCCACATCGGTGTCACTCATATTCTTCTGACGCCGTTTACGTCGATCCCACCACCATTCGCGCTGAATCTGCCCCACCGGCGCGGACAACACGCCCACCCGCGCCGCGTGCGAAGGCGGCGCGCCATCCTGCTCCGGTGCAGCCACATCCGCCGCCGCCGACCGCCGCACATGCACCGCGCCCTGCTGGATGGTGTGGACGGCCTCATGCGCCGTCAAGCCCAGATCGGCGGGCGACTGGCCCGCGCCGTAGTAGATATGGTTTCGGTGCGTGAATGCCTTCGCGCCCAGATCGCGCGTCAACTGGACGGCCTGACTGTCCGTGTGAACCTTGACCCCACTCAAGTCCGCGCCCAACTTGGGTTCCAACGATTGGCGCACCGCGTCGGGCAAGTCGTTGCCAAGCCCCGCGGTCGCGCCGATGCGTCGCGCCACATCACGGTCGGCGATGCCGCCGTCCGGCCCGGCCGCCGATCGCTGCACACTGGGCGGCACGGACCCGCGCGCCTGGGCCGGCGCATGACCAAAACGCGTGCTGACAATTTGGTCAGCTTCCTGCTCGAACCGATTATTCGCCGCGCCGACACGCAAATGACTGCCGCCTCCACGCACTAAGCGTTCCACGGCCTGATTGCCCATGGAGCGCGCCAGAATCGCCACATCGCCGGGAGGAAGCCGCGTGGCATCCTGCGCTGCACGCTGGATGGTCTGGTGCGTGGGACCTGCAACCGCCATATTCGGTGCGGCTGCGATGGGCAGAGCAATCGCCGTACGCCGGGCCAGTGCGGCAACAACTTGGCTGGCACGCATGGTCTCTAACTCCTTTAGTGGCGACTAGGGAAATACTGGTTACGTCTGACTATACATATCCACATCGCCCGATGCTTGTCAAATCCACAAAGAACACCCCCGGAAGCGGAAGGCTTCCGGGGGTCATGCGAACTCTCTTGCGGGGAAAAGCTGCGGGTCTACGCCGCGGGCCGGAAGACCATCACGCCGCCGTCCGCCAACTCCAGGCGCAGCGCGCCGTCTGCCACGCTCCAGGCGACCACGGCGCTGAGGCCCTGGGCAAAGAGATGATCCTGGGTGTCGCTCGGACAGCCCATGAGGGTGCTGACCAGCGGGCCGATGGACAGATTGCCGCCGTCCACGGTGTAACTGCCCCCGCCGCGGTTACAGTCCAACTGGGCGGCCAGTTGGCCGTCCGGCTGGAAGGTCAAGGTGTAGCGGCTGGGGTCCACCGCGGTCACGCGCGTATCGTCACTATTGACCGTCTCCACCCACTCCCAGGTCGGGCCGACCAGATCGGCTGCGGGCGCGCTTGTTTGTTCCTCAGACGACGACACGGTCCCTTCGTCCGGGGGCAGCACGGTGAGCGTACATGCCGCCAGCAGCAAGGGGAGCGCACACACCGCGCCCCACAACAGTTTTCTCCACATGATGGATGACCTCCTTATGCCAGTTGAGCAGCGCCGGCGGCGCACAGCCGCCGCCCCGCGGCCAGACGTTCTTGGTGTATGACTGCCGTACAGCCCCTATGGTTCCCCGCCCGCGCAAAGTGCAGCCGAACCTCACGCGATTCTTATGTGATCGTGCAGGGCAGGCTAGACGCCGGGCGCGACCGGGTTTGCATGGCGTCATCCATTCTTGGCGGGCGGCGCGCGGCGATGGTACGCTGCACGCGGGCCGCCCGTAGACTGTCACGGGCCGCGCCCATCTCACCCACGCCACGGAAAGGCACGCTGAACATGACGCAACTGGCCCTCCCTCTCGACCGCGTGACCCGGCCCGGTCCCGGCTGGTTCCAAGGCGACTTGCACGCCCATACGGATTTCTCGGACGGCGTGCTGCGACCGCGCGGCCTGCTGGAGCTGGCGCGGCGTGAGGGCATGGACTTCTTCAGCATCACCGACCACAACACGACCGCGGCCTATCCCCACTTCGGCGACCCGGCGGATATGTGCATCGTGCCGGGCATGGAAGTGACCTTTGGCGCGGGGCACTACAATCTCTTTGGCTTGACCCAGACGCTGCCCTGGCTGGAGCCGGTGAGTCACGGCCCGATCCAGCTCGACCACCGGGCCGCGGGCGTGGACGTGAACGAACTGCTGGCCGCGGGCGCGGCCGCCGGACTGCTCAACTCCATCAATCACCCGCTGTTGGTCCCCTGGGCCTGGCTCTTTCAGGACACCGATCTGACCCAGGTCCACTGTCTGGAAATCTGGAACGACCCCAGCTTCCCCAAGAGCCGCGTCGCCAATCCGCAGGCGGTGGAGCTATGGACGGCCTGGCTCAACGCGGGCCATCGTATCGTGGCTGTGGGCGGGAGCGACTTCCACCGGCCCTATAACCGGCGCGGCGCGGCCAAGCCGCCCGACCGCTTGGGCTTTCCGCGCACCTATGTCTATGCCCAAGAACTGTCGCCCGCAGCCCTGCTGGACGGCGTGCGCGCCGGCCGCGTCTACGTCAGCATGGGCGCAGAGGTGGACTTTTGCGCGACGCACGCCGGTCACAGCTACGCCATCGGCGCGGACCTGGGCGGCGCGACGGGCGACCTCAAGCTGGCGGGGACCATCGCGGCGGGGCACCGCGGCACAACGCGCCTGCTGCGTAACGGCGACGTGCTGGCGGACGCGCCGCTCTACGGCGACGGCCTCACGCTGGCCGTGACCGTGCGCCTCCAGCCGGATACGCCAACCTGGTTCCGCCTGGACGTGCTCGACCCCAACGGGCTGATCCTAGCCGTGACCAACCCTATCTTTGCCGGGCCGCGGGTCGCGCCCACACGGACGCGTTACGGCGACTTCGTAGACTTCACCGACCTTTCGCTCAAGCCACAAGGGTGAGATCATGCCCGGCATCTACTTTGGCGCACAGCCTTTTGCCGCCGACCTGGTGATCTTCGACAAGGACGGCACGCTGATCGACTTTGCCCAACTGTGGGCGGCCAAGACCGTGGCCGCGGTCGAGGCGCTGACCGGGCACGCGGGCGGCGACGCCGGGCTGCGCCGCGAGTTGTACGCCACGCTGGGCTATGACCCGGATGCGGCGCGCTTCGACGGTCACAGCCCCGTGCTGACCGCGCCCGTCGCCAAGCTGCACACCATCGCCGCGGCGGTGCTCTACCGCCACGGTTGGGGCTGGCTGGCCGCGGAACTGGTGGTGGAGGCGCACTTTGGCCCGGCTATGGACGCCACGTTTGAGCGCGCCATGCTGCGCCCCACCGCAGACCTGCCCGCGCTTTTTGGCGGACTGGCCGCAGCGGGGGTCAAGCTGGCGGTCATTACCAGCGACGACCATGCGCCCACCGCGACCACGCTGGAGTGGCTAGGCGTGGCCGCGCACGTGGGCTTTCTGGCCGGGGCCGATGACCCCTATCCCCACAAGCCCGCGCCCGAAGCGGTCTGGGCGGCATGCCGGACGCTGGGCGCAGACCCCGCGGCTACCGCGCTGGTGGGCGATTCCACCACTGACCTGGAGATGGCGCGGCGCGCTGGGGTGGGGTTGCGCGTGGGCGTCTGCACGGGGCTGATGGACGCGGCCACGCTGGCCCCCCACGCCGACGTGGTGTTGGCGAGTGTGGCCGCGATTCGCTGCTAGACCCGGTGCGCCGACAGCCGGGGTGCGGCAAGACTGCCACAAAAAAGTATTGCAAAATTGCCATATTGTGTTAGGATCGACAGATGGCGACGTCATTCGAATGGGATGAACAGAAGAATCTCGAGAACCAGCTAAAACATGGCGTTTCCTTCGAGGAGGCACAAGCGGCCTTTGCCGATCCCGATCGGATCGTGTTTAGGGATACAGGCCACAGTACAACAGAGGAAACACGATTCTTCTGTATAGCGCGAGTATATGGGGGAATCATGACGGTACGCTTTACCATGCGAAGCGACGTGATTCGCATTTTTGGCGCAGGGTTCTGGCGAAAATACCGCCGCCTTTATTTTAAGCGTCCGTAATGGTGGATGATGGATTTCCGGATGAGATTGGAGAGTGTGATGAAGGACCTACGAAAGAGAGCCTGGGAAACTGTAACCTATACGGATGATCCCGATCTGCCGGATATAGAACAACTAGAACGGGTTGCAGATTTCCTGCCACCGCCCGAAGAACTTGTCTTTCGGCCTAAGGGCGTGAAGGTGACGATCACGTTGAGCCGTGCCAGCGTAGCCTACTTCAAGGAGCAGGCCGCACGGCTCAACACGCCCTATCAGCGCATGATCCGCGCCCTGATTGACGAGTATGTAGCCAAGATGCGCCACCAAGAAAGCGCCCACTTGCCGCCGGAGAAACTGCCGTTGGAGAAGTAAACGGGGCACACCTACCGCATTTTGACACAGCTTTGCACAGATCAACCGGCGCGCAAACGCCTCCGCCCACCGGGGAACAAAATCGACGGCGCGGCGTCTCCTATACGGGCGCGGGATGGCCGCGCCCGTCATGTTCGATAAGGAGAGCGCCGGTGAAATTCGCACCTAATTATCGCGTCCTGTTGCCCGCGGCCCTGTGGCTGCTCACGGCCTGCACACCGGCCAAGCCGGATGTCGCGCCCACACCGCTGTCACCCACCGCAGTCCCCGCGGTGGTAATTGCGACTATCGCACCCACCACTGTGCCCGCGGCGGTCCCCACGACTCCGCCGGTGAGCACGCCCACGGACATCCCCGCGGCGGCCCCTGCCTTTGCCGCGACGACCTATCGGGACGAAGCCGCGGGCTTTGAACTCGACTACCCCGCCGACTGGACGCTGGACCCCAGCAGCCAGGTTGGCGTGCGCGGCGGCCAGGCGCTGCTGCTCTCACCGGGTACAACGCCCGCAACGCTGGCTTCCGGCGGCACGCGCGTGGCGATTGTCACCTATCTATGGGACCCGAAGAACGACATCGCCGCCTATGTCGCCCAACGCAAACTGGCGTGGGATGCGTCCGGCTTTGCCATCGTCAACGAAGAACAGTGGCAACTGGCGGACGGGCGTACGGCGTACAACTTTGCGGTGAAAACGCCCGACGTGGCGACCTTCTTCCTGCTCACCACCGTAGGCGAAGACTATCTCCAGATCGGGGGCGAAGGCGACCTGGCGCTCATCGAAACGATCGCCCGCACCTTGCGGCCCTTGACCACCCCATGACGCGCGGGCAGTAGCTGCCTACCAAGCGGGGTCGCCGGGAGCGATGTCGGACTGGGGCGCGTGCAAGATCGCGCCGTCCAGGACCAGCCGGTCTTGCAGACGGGCAATGGCGACATCGCGCGGGGCGATGCGCCCGGCCACGGCGAGCGCGGCCGCGGTCCCGGCCGCCTGGCCCATGCCCATGGCCGTCGCCG
>CAYJQA010000150.1:4774-10318 GCA_964372065.1 uncultured Litorilinea sp. | reverse complement strand
AGCAGGGCGTGTTGGACGCCGACCTGCTACGGCTGATCCTGCGCAACGTGCGCACGCCGGACGAACGGCAGGGCGACTTGGCGGCCCAATGCGCCGCCGCGGCCGTGGGCGAACGGCGGCTGCTGGAGTTGGTACGGGCGCACGGGCGCGCCGAGGTGCTGGATTATGCCGGCCACCTGCGCGCCTACTCCGAACGGCTGACGCGCGCGGCGCTGGCGACGTGGCCCGCGGGCCGCTACTCCTTTGCGGATGTGCTGGAGTGGCCCGACCGTGACGGCGTCAACCTGGTCCCCATCCAGGTGGCCGCGATCGTCGCGGGGGACGGCGTGACCTTCGACTTCACAGGGACGGCGGGAGTGATGCCCGGCTCGCTCAACGCGGTGATCGCCATCGCGCAGTCGGCGTGCTATTACGTGGTGCGCTGTCTGGTGGGCGACGACATACCCATGAACGCGGGCTGCTTTGCGCCGGTGCGGGTGGTCGCGCCGGAAAATAGCATAGTCAACGCCCACAACCCCGCGGCGGTGGCGGGCGGCAACGTGGAGACCTCGCAGCGCATCACCGATGTGGTGCTGGGCGCGTTGGCCCAGGCGCTGCCCGACCGCATCCCCGCCGCCAGTCAGGGGACGATGAACAACCTCACCATGGGCGGGCAGCGGCCCGACGGCACGCCCTTCGCCTACTACGAAACCATCGCGGGCGGGATGGGCGCGAGCGCGTCCGGCGACGGGCCGGACGGCGTGCAGGTCCACATGACCAACACTCTCAACACGCCCATCGAGGCGCTGGAGATGAGCTTCCCCTTCCGCGTGACGGCCTATGGGCTGCGGGCTGCGGGCGGGGGCGCGGGCCGTCACCGGGGCGGGCAGGGCGTGGTGCGCGAATACCTGATGCTTGCGCCGACGACCGTGACCATGCTCAGCGAGCGCCGCAGCGTCGCGCCGTGGGGGCTGGCGGGTGGGGAAGCGGGCGCGCCCGGACGCAATGTGCTGATCCACGCGGACGGCGCGGTGGAGGAACTCCCCGGCAAGTTTACCCGGCGGCTGGATGCGGGCGACCGGCTGCGTGTGGAGACGCCCGGCGGCGGCGGGTGGGGTCCACCGGCATAGCCCGAACAATCCAAGCACAACCGAATAGGTGGCACAATATCCTGCGGAGGGGCGTTTGCGTCTCTCCGTAGTTTGCCTTTCTGCATGATTGTGTGCGGATGCAGGGGTGAACCTGTCAGTGGATCGGCAATCTTCCACATCAAATTCATAACTCGTCGCAACTTTTTCGGACACCCATCGTCATAACCGCCAGGAACGCAGTTTTTATGACGTTTCACTAGGCAATGAGCATGTGTGTTTGCCGGATTGAGTCACGCATAATTGCGGGGCGCCGGCGGTTCATCGAACATCGAGGTGTCTATGGAATCTCGCCAAGCCTTTTTCCGCTTCTTCTTGGTCTTTACATCCCTGGTGCTTGCGTTGGCCCTGTTTGTGGCTTTTAGCCGCACGCTGCCGCCGCGACGGGTTCCCGGCGCGCCGGTCGCCCAGTTGGAAAACGTGCGCGACTTTGCGCCTGCCCGCACCGTCGCCGGTCCCGCCTATGCCGTGGACGGTGGGCGGCTGATGGCCGGGCAGCCGGGGGCGTGGCTTGAGCTGCCGCTGCCGGATGGCGTCATCGCCGCGTCGGTGGACTTCGTGCCCGCGACGGAGGATCGCCCTGAGGTGATTTATGTGGGCGCGGCCAATGAACTGGCCGTCTATCGCTCCGCCGACCAGGGGCAGACCTGGTCGCGCAACCGGTTGACGCACCCGGTCGTACATGGCGACCTGACGGGCAGCGTCTCCGATGTGGCCGTGGACCCGGTGCAGCGGTTGGTCTATGCCGGGACCGACACGGCCGGGCTGTTCCGTCTGCGCGAGACGGGCGACAAGCTGGTGCGGAGCGCACAACTACTGTTGGGCGAGCCGGTCCTGCAGGTGGTCGTCGACCGCCGCGGCAGCGGGTTGGCTCTGGCGCGGACGCGCTGGCGACTCTATCGCGCGGCCAATTTCGGGCTGCGTTGGGAGCGCGTGGATACCTTTGGCAGCGCGCCGACCATGGTCGCCATTGCCGAGCGCGCCCCTGCCGTCGCTCTGGTGGGCACGGTGGACCGGGGCGTGCTGCAAAGCGCCGATGCGGTCAAGTGGACGCCCACCAACCTGGGGCTGAGTGTGGCCCCGGCCACGCGCATCTTCGTGGATGCGTTGGCGGTGGACCCGCTGGAACCGGCCGTGGTCTATGCCGCGGTCAGCTATCTCTACGGCCCCAGCAGCGCACACCACACGCCGACGCGCTTGACGGTCAGCGGCAACGGCGGCATGACCTGGATCGACCTGGCCCATGCCAATCTGCCGTCGCGGGTGGCCGAATTGCTGCCGCACAGCGGGCATCCGGGCACAGTCTATGCGTTGACCTTGACCAGCCGCATGCCGGTGCTGGTGGGGCCGGAGATGACCCAAGAGATGGTCCATCCGCGCTCCAGTCTGCCCGCCACGGCGCAGACGCGCACGACCTGGCTGGCCTGGTTTGTGGCCGGGTTTGCGGCGATGGCGTTGGGCTTTGCGTTGAGCGCGGACCTGCTCCAGCGCCGCCGCCTGGCCGCGACATCGCCGGTGTTGGCGACGCAGCCGATCCGTCACGACCGCTAACGTTCATCCGCCCGTACGGGCTTTCATCGCGTAGGGCAGGGGGCCGGTACATCACCGGCCCTTTGTCATTGGGTACGGGGTTGCCGGTGCGGTGGGAAAACCGCGGCGACGGCACTCGACTGCGGGACTGGGATGCCCGTTTGCCGCATGGTGCTTTGCCCGCGGTTGCTCCCAATGTTACAATCTCATGGGGTTTCCTACACGATTCCGGAGAGGATCGAACGACCCGTCATCAACCTAGCCAACACCAGTTGCCACCTTATCGGGTAGGCGGCTCGTGTCGTTGCCAGTGTCATTCCGCACCCCCAAGGACGCCCGCGCCCGGAAGTCGCCCGGGCATCTCTCGGCTGAGCGCATCTGTCCTGTCGAGATGCCTCGGCCCAGACGCGGCGGAATGACAGACAAGCACCCAGGGTCATGTGTCTCCGGCGTCAGGCGTCGTTCTCGACCACCCGCCGCGAAGGGATTGGGTCTGTGCATTCCGCGTCCTTCCGAGTAATCTCGGCCATCATTTCCACCTTGTTGCTTGCCGCTCTTATTTCTGTGATTGTTCTGGCTGTGCGCGACAACCCGACTTGGGGGTGGCCGCGCCTGACGCCGGTCCCGGCCGTAACCGGCGGCGCGGCGGCGATCACGCCCGCGCCCACCGATGCGACGACGCCCGCGCCCACGGACGTGGCGACGGCAATATCCGCCGTGACGCCCACGCCGGTGGTGGAGTTGACCGGTACGCTCACCGTCGCGGTGACGACGGGGGACGTTACGCCGCCAGTCACACCGCCAGTCACACCGCAGGTCGCGGCGGCGGACACCCCCGCGCCTGGCCCGACCGTCACGCCGCAACCGACCGGCGCGGCTTCGCCCACCGCCGCCGATACGGCGGCCACGCCGACGCCGCGCCCCGCCATTCCCACGCCGGCGCGCACCCCAACCGTGCGCGTCTATTCTAACGGCAACTTCGTCAATGCCGTCGCCATCATGCGCAGCACGGTGTGGGCTGCCACGGGCGGCGGGGTGGTGGCCTGGAATAAGGGCAGCGGCGGCTTTGTCAAGTTCACTACACAAGATGGCTTGGCGGCCAACCATACGGTGACCGCGGCCGTCTGTCCGCTGCCGGGGCTGGGCGTGCTCTTTGGCGGCGACCAGGGCATCCAAATCTTCGACACGCAGAACGGCCGCTGGAAGACGCTGGATTCCGGCAACAGCGAGATGAGCTACGACGACGTGGCCGCGCTCTGGTGTGATGCCGAGGCGCGACTGCTGGTCGTGGGCTATGAGCGGCATGGGCTGGACATCTTCCGCGCCGGGGACGGCAGTTGGACCTATGTGGGCGAGGATGCCGGGCTGAGCATCACGGGGCTGCGTGACCTGGCGGTGGCGCGCGACGGCGAGATCATTTGGTTGGCGACGCAGAACGGCTTGGCGCTCTATCGTGACGGCGAAGTCAACCTCTTCACCACCGCCAACGCGCCGCTGGCCGACAACCGCATCGAGAGCATCGCCGCCGACGGTTCCGGCGCAGTCTGGTTGACCAGCGGCAACACCCTTTACCGCACCGACGGCGAAGCCTGGGATGCCTTCAACGCCGAGGGCGCGGATGGGGCCAACTTCCCCAATGGCCGGCTGACCGGGCTGGATCTGAGCAGCGAAGGCGCGATCTGGCTTGGCTCGGACCAGGGGCAAGTCTGCCGCTTTGACCCCGGCATCGAAGGCTGTGTGGAGTTCTATCGGGGCGAAGAGGGGATGGCGACCGCCCCCTTGACCAGCCTCACCGTCAGCGCCGAGGGCGAAGTCTATTTCACCACCGCGGGCGGCGGTCTCAGCGGATTTGACGGCGCGGCCTGGCGCACGTTCCTGGTCGGCGATGAGGCCGTGCCCGGCAATACCATCCGTGACTTGGTGCAAGGCGACGACGGTCACATCTGGGTGGCGGCGGTGGGCGGCGCGGCGCGTCTGTCTCGCGAAGACGCCGCCGACGTGGTAGTCTACACCCCGGCCAACAGCCCGCTGCCCGCCGTGGATGTGCAGGTGGTGCAGCCGAATCACAACGGCGGCTTGTGGCTGGGCGCGGAGGGCGCGAGCTTCTACGACGGCTCCACGTGGACCAACTTCACCACCGAGGACGGGCTGGCCGGGAGCGCGGTGCGCGCCATCGCCGCCGACGACCAGAATCGCATCTGGATCGGGACCGCCACCGGGTTGAGTATTTGGACGGGCAGCACGTTCTTTAACCTGACCACCGCCAACGGTCTGCCCAGCGACGACATCAGCGCGCTGCAAGCGGACGGCCAGGTGATCTGGATCGGCACGCACGGGGGCGGACTGCTGCGCTTCCAGGAAAATCAGTTGCAGCTTTTTAACCGCGCCAACAGCGCCTTGCCCAGCGACACCATCACGGCGCTGGCGCTGGATGCCGACGGCCAACTGCTCATCGGCAGCGACCAGGGCTTGGCGCGTTTTGTGACCGACAACCTGACGGTGGATGCGGGGCTGGACGGCAGCGCGATCTATGCGCTGGCGGCGTCGCCTACGGGTGAGGTGTGGGCCGCCACGCCGGATGGGTTGCAACGCTTCGACGGTGTAGAGTGGGCGTCCTACGCCACGCCGCAGGTCCAGCCCACGGAGATCACGGCCCTGCTGGTGGACGACGCCGGCGACCTCTGGATCGGCGCGGCGCGCGGTGGGCTGGTGCGCTATACTCCCTGAGTTCAGACGGGAGATGTCTCACGCAAAGCCGCCAAGGCGCAAAGGGCAGAGAAGTACGTACGGTTTCATGAGGATCAAGGTAATAATCCGGGAAACGTAGCGGGGGGGGGGGGGTGAGAGCCCCCCGGGGGGGGGGGGGGGGGGGCGGGGGGGGGGGGCC
>CAYJQA010000150.1:0-4764 GCA_964372065.1 uncultured Litorilinea sp. | reverse complement strand
CGCCTGGAAGCCGCGCCTACCTACGCTACTTTCTTCTCACTCCTTTGCGCTCTTTGCGGCTTTGCTTGAGATTCTTCTCTCCCCGCCCAGAAAGGTACGACGATGGCCCCGATGATTCCGTTGGTCGTGCATGCCACGCATGAGGCAGGCGTCAAGGTGGGCGGTATCGGCGCGGTGCTGGATGGGCTGTTAGGCGCGGCCGGTTACGCCGAAGCAGTGACGCGCACGGTGCTGGTCGGCCCCATGTTCGGCTGGGACACGGTGCAGATGGAGCGCCTCAATCATCCGCGCAGCGGCGTCGCCATCCGCTACAGCAGTCTACACGGCATCTTCGACGGCGTGGACGCGCCGACCCGCGCCGCGCTCCAGCGTGTGGAACAGACCTTTGGCGTGGCGGTGCTGTATGGCACGCGGCGCTTTGGCGCGTATGAGCACGAAGTGATCCTGGTGGACGCCAACAACCCGCACCCGCAGCAGGTGGATTCCTTCAAGTACTATCTGTGGGAACGCTATGGGCTGGATTGCGCCCGCTATGGCTTTAGCTCCGAGTTCAACCTGTACATCACCATCGCGCCGCCGCTGTTTGCCGCGCTGCGGGCGATTGGCGCGGGCAACGACGTCCCGCCTGCCGAAAAGTTCATCATCGCGCATGAGTGGTTGGGGATGCCGGTGGTCTTTGCCGCGCAGTTGACCGAGCCGGGTCAGTGGCGCACCGTCTTCTATGCCCATGAGACCGCCACCGCCCGCCGTCTGGTGGAGGAGCACAGCGGCCACGATACCCGCTTCTACAACGCGCTCTTTAAGGCGCGCGAAGTGGGGCTGAATCTGGAAGCCACCTTTGGCAACCAGGACGACTTGTTCAAACACCCCATTCTCAAGCTGGCGGCGCGCTGCGACAACATCTTTGCGGTGGGCGACTTGGTGGTGGATGAGCTGCGCTTCCTGGGCGGGCCGCTGGCTTCGGCCAACATTGACCTGGTGTATAACGGCGTCGTGGCCGCGGACACGACCCTCTTGGCGCGGCTGGAGAGCAAGCGCCGCTTGCAGGTCTACTGCGAGCAGCTCTTGGGCTATGTGCCCGACTATGTGTTTACGCATGTGACGCGCATGGTGCTGTCCAAGGCGCTCTGGCGCGACACGCGCGTGATGGAGCATCTCGATACCATGCTGGCCCGCGAGGGCAAGCGCGCCGTGCTGTTTGTGCTGAGCACCGCATCGCCGGCGGGCCGCCATCCCGAGTGGGTGGCGGCGTGGGAAGAGCAGTACGGCTGGCCCGTGGGTCATCGGGGCGATAACGGCGACCTGATCGACGCCGAGGTCGCCTATTACTTTGAGGCAGTGGAGCCGTTCAACCGGCGCAGCGGCCCCAGCCGGGTCGTGCTGGTCAACCAGTTCGGGTGGGACCGCGAACGCTGCGGCAAGCGGATGCCCGCGGACATGACGTTTCTGGACATCCGCCAGGGCAGCGACCTGGAGTTCGGCCAAAGCATCTACGAACCCTTTGGCATCGCCCAGGTCGAGCCGCTCAACTTTGGCGCGCTCTGCTGTGTGAGCAGCGTGTGCGGCTGCGTGGGCTTTGCCGACCGCGCCGCGGGCGGCCTGGCGAATCTGCCCAACCTGGTGGTCGCCGACTATGTGAGTCTGCCCGAAGGCTACTGGCTGGGTAGCCCCTACGACGCACTGAGCATCGACCGCGGCGTGCGTGACTGGATTGAGGGGGCCAACAGCTACACCGCGGCCGAGGCCATCTTCACCCGGCTGCCGCGCGACCGCGCCGGGATGGAAGCCCTGCTGGAGAGCGGTCAGGCCGTCGCCCGCCGCATGAGTTGGGATGTCGTCGCCCGCGACTATCTGCTGCCGGGATTGCGCAAGGCGCAGGGGGGCGCGACGTAGCATTCCCGGGAACGTAGCCGGATCGCAAGTCTCTTCTACATGTTATGGTATAGTTGGGTAGCAGCGTGCGAAGGCACAATGAGCCGGATCGCTTGAGATTCGAGGCACAACGCCGATGGACCGACTGGACTTGCAGATTCTCGCTGAGGCGCGCGTGGCGGACGCCGAATCTCTGCTCCGAGATGGCCGCTGGGCCGCTGCGTATTACCTGCTCGGGTACGCTGTGGAGTGTGGCTTGAAGGCGTGCGCGGCAAAGCAGTTCCGGGAGCATGAGGTGCCTGACAAGAGGATCGTCGAAGACTTCTACACACACCGACTCGACAAACTCCTCAATATCTCCGGTGTGAAAGCCGCGCTAGAGGCACACGCCGCGGTTGATCCGCAGTTCGATGTAAACTGGAATACGGTCCGGGACTGGAACGAAGTCTCGCGTTATGACCATTCGACGACGGAAGCAAAGGCGCGCGATATGCTCGTCGCCGTTGCCGATTCGTCGTCAGGAGTATTGCCGTGGCTGAAATCGCAGTGGTAAAGGAACAACTCACAGACGCGATGGCCGAGGCCGGTGCAGAGCTGCTCCGCAAGCTGGATCAGGCCGGGACTCCCATCGTCGCCGCGCTCTGGTTGTTCGAACCGGAAATCAACGAATGGCGTCTGCTATTCGCCTCGCCTGATGTTTCCACGCAAGGCCCCCGGAAGGTATACGAGCGGATTCGGGCCGCGCTGGCCGACTTAGGCGACAAGGCCGCGTCCGCGCCCTTCTCCATGATTGGCTTGCTCGACCCCAACGACGAACTCATCCAACTCTTGAAAAGCGCCATCCACACCGGCTATGGTGTCGCTCGCATTCGGTTCTCAAGAAACGTCATCGACGGGCACTTCATTGACGACGCGCTTATCTATCGAGTTACTTGAGAACGATAGCGGTAGTGAACGGTACAGTGGCTTTTTCCCGACCGACTTCGCGGGGCTGTTCCCCTTACGTACATGTCCAAATAACGTAGGGACTTCGCTATGTTGAAAAGAGACCCAAGTGCGAAATTAGTGTACGAGGACGTCGAAGTCATCGTTAACCAGAGGGTGTATTTCTTTAACATCTCCCTCCCTCTTCTCGCGCCAACGACGGTTACGCGGAGGGTGTATTTTATCACCGTTGGTAAGTCGGAGTGGGAATTGGAAGTGGACGAGAAGCAATATGCTGCTTTGCTAGAAGCACAACAGCGAAAACCGATACTGCTTCTCTGCGTCGAGGAAAACGGGCGACGGTGGTGGATGTTCAAGGATGATTTCTATTGTGAGGATGAGGGATACACTGCAGAAGAAATACGCGCCCTGATTCTTGATAGGATTGGACAACGCGATAAAAAGTGAAACGTGCCGTCGCTCGTTTGAGCCAAAATGAGAATCCTTTGACCTCACGACAGCCCATATCTGATGACGTGAAACTGTTTGCATGGCAACGGGATAAGGGACGTTGTGCGAAATGTGGAAGCCAGCAAAATCTCGAATTTGATCATATTGTCCCGCTTGCCAAAGGAGGCAGTAACACTGCTCGCAATATTCAGTTGCTTTGCGAGACATGCAATCGTTCGAAAGGTCCCAACCTGACCTGAGTTCCAATCAAAACTTAAAGACTCACCATCTTATGGCCGACACGGAGCCCGCTTTTACCCGCTATCAGCGCCAGACAATTTTCTTGCTGGCGGCATAGGGCGGTCATGTATGATGAGGGTACGTGCCTGTGGCCCTGCTTGGTATTGTCCCTTTGCCATAATGTCTGATCCCGATCATCCACTTCGTATCCCTATATAAAATGAATGCCCTAGCGAATATCCCTGAGCACAAGCGCCCCCTGGTCGAACAGTTGGTTGGTCAACTCAGCCGGGTATCCGGTATCGCGGCCATTGCCCTCGGCGGGTCCTATGCCGCGGGCACGCATCATGCTGCGTCCGATATTGATCTCGGCCTGTATTACTTTGAAGTTGCCCCCTTTTCGGTCACAGAGGTCCGGCACATCGCCGACGGCGTTTCGCCCCCGGGTATGAGCACCGTCACGGATTTTTATGAATGGGGGCCGTGGGTCAACGGCGGGGCTTGGCTCCACACAGACATTGGCAAAATCGATCTGCTTTATCGTAATCTCAATCAGGTGCAACAGACCATCCTAGAGGCCAGTCAAGGCCGCGTGTCCCACGATTATGACCAGCAGCCGACATACGGTTTCTACAGTGTGATTTATTTGGCCGAGACACAGGTCTGTGTTCCGCTCTTCGACCCGGACCTGCACCTGGTCAACCTCAAGCGTCAAGTGGCGACCTATCCGGCCAAGCTCAAAGCGGGGATTGTCACCGGCTCCCTGTGGAGTGCCGAGTTCACCCTGCTGTTTGCGCGCGATTTTGCCGCGCGAGGGGATGTCTATAATACGGTAGGTTGCTTGACGCGGATCGCCTCAAACTTGACTCAGGCGCTCTTTGCCCTCAATGAGCGATACTTTATGCGAGATAAGCGGGTTATGGAGGAAATTGCGACTTTCCCCGTCTTGCCGACAGATTACGTGCTTCAGGTGACGCATCTTTTGGCTCATCCAGGCCAGACCGCGCAGGAACTCACACAAACCGTCCACGCAGTTGAGGGGGTCTGGCGCAGTGTGGTGGCTTTAGCCGGGGGGCAGTATCAGCCCAAGTTCCAGGTCTGAAACGCAGCCAGCCACTATCTTCGCGCGGTAGGGTCATGTGGCGCCGTTCGGGTCACGTGTACCTGACGTGGGAGGAGCACTGCTTTTTATGCTATTTCCCGGAATACGTGCGGTTTGGAAACCGCACCTACAGTAATCGGGATTCTTATGGCAGCAGTATAGACCTATGACCGACA
>CAYJQA010000149.1:0-10374 GCA_964372065.1 uncultured Litorilinea sp. | reverse complement strand
GCGCAGGCCGACAACTGGAACACCGTGCCGAGCCGGCTCGCCTGCGGCGCCTGCCACGATGGCATCAAGTGGTCGGACGGGACAGGGACGACGTTGGGTGGCGCGACCACCGGCCACGTGGGTAAAGCACAGTCGAGCGATGCGACCTGCGCGCTGTGCCATTCGGCGGCCGATATCAAGACCTATCATTACACCGAAAACGTCACCAAGCACAATCCGACGGTTGCGACCGGCCTGGCGACCTTTACCTATGAAATAAAGTCCGCGGCGGTGGATGCGGCAACAGGTGACGCGACCGTGGTATTCAAGATTAGCAAGGACGGCACCGCGATCACCAAGGTCGATCTATCCCCGGATTTCACGGGAGGCCCGAGTTTCCTGTTTGCCTACGCGACGTCGGCAACAGCGAGTGACGGCATTGCGAGCCCGATCGACTATAACAATACGGGCGCCACGAATGCCCAGCCGGCGAGGCCGACGATAGCCAGTCTCGCTGCTTCGACCACCGGTCCAGACTCGAGTGGCTATTTCACCACGAAAATCGCCAAAGCGTTCCCGGTCGGCGCGAAAATGCGCGCGGTCGGCATGGACGGTTACTACACGCAGGTTTCCCCGGCGGCTGCTCGCCACGCGATATCGGCAGTCAAGGCGGTCACAGGTGACACCGAGCGCCGCAAAGTCGTCGACGCTGCCAAGTGCTCCAACTGCCACGAGTGGTTCGAAGGGCATGGCGGCAACCGCGTCTTCGCGCCAGAGTCGCCCTCGCTAGTGTGCGTGCTGTGCCACGTGCCTGGTATGACCTCGAGCGGTCGTGCGATGCCAGACAGCGAACTCAACGTGCTGAAGCCCAGCGCTTCGCAAGCCAAGATCTTCAAGGATTGGGGCTTCGACCACACTTTGCCCAATGCTGCGCTGAAGCTTCCGGTGGTGACCAATAACCTCAAGGATATGATCCACGGTATCCATAAAGGTCGCGAGCGGGTCACGCCTTTCCAGGACGCACGCTACTTCAGGGGCAATCTCACCTTGCTCGACTTCCGCAGGATGGATTTCCCGGGCAAGATTAACAACTGCGAGACCTGCCATAATGCCGGTACCTACGCGAATGTGTCTGCGACCGCGTTGGCGGCGACGTACGAGTCGATCGATACCACCTACGCGGCGGCAATTGCTGCGGGGACGGCCACACCGGCCATGGCCGCGACCGCGATGAAGACGAACAATGCTAATGACAAGGTGACTTCGCCGTTTGCAGGAGCCTGCGTCAGCTGCCATGATTCCGTAGCAGCGCAAAGCCATATGTCCACCCAGGGCGGCATGATCCAGGTGACCCGCACCACGTTCGCCACCAATATAGCGACCCCGGGCAAGGGCGAAGCCTGCGCGACCTGCCATGGCGTCGGCAAGGCCGAGGACATCACAGTCAAGCACAAGTAGTAGTAGATGTCCGACGGGGCACGGTACGCCGTGTCCCGCAGTTAGAAGCAGAAACAAAAAAACTGACCCGGATGCGGAAACGCACCCGGGTTTTTTTTCGATTCGAGCCGTGTTCGCGATATGGGCGACGCCGGCCATGCACCTTACGAATTCTCCCGCCGATCGCCTCAGCCAGCGCCAAAGCGAGCATTGAAACCTTGGCTCGAAAACTCTCCAGTGGCCTCTGTTCGGGACAAAAGAACATGCGCTCTGAGCGGACTGAATGTTGGTTCAGTCAGGCCCTGGAACATGGGCTGGAGTCCCTGGCGCTAACTAGGCTGCGTTTGATCTAGGTCAAAACCGCCGCCAGCTACCTAACGGAAAATTGTCACGTGAAAAATGGTATCGGTGTATTCAACATTAACGCGTGAGGGGGGCTGCCGTGAAAAATAACGACCTGTCGGGCAAGAACCGATCTTCGAAGTATTGGATCAGCTGTATAGCGGCGGGCTTGTTGGCAGTCGCATTGGCTGGTTGCGGCGGAGGTGGCGGTGGCGACACCACGGCTGCTGCCCCGGCCCCTGGCGGTGGCGCAGCGGTCCCAGCGGGGGCCACGACCAGCATAGCAACAGCCACGGCTCTTGCAGCCAACGACACGGCAACCAATCCGAACGGCGCCTTTGCGGTCGTACAGGATGCCGGCATCGCGCCGGTGACCGTCGCCAGCCCGCCCAAGGTTAATTTCACCGTGGCCTCCGACGGCGCGGTGGTAAAAGGCCTGACCGCAAGCAATGTGAGCGTCATCATCGCCAAGCTGGTTCCCGGCACCAATGGGGCGCCGGACCAGTGGGTGAGCTACACCTACCGTACCGAGACCGCCACTACCACCGTCGGCCCGGGCAACAGACCCGTGCTCGCAAGCGCGGCCCAGGCCACGACCGACCCCAAGCAGACGGACGCCGCGCTCCTCGCCGCGCAACTGGTGTATAACGACGCCGGTTACTACACGTACACTTTCAGCACCGACATCAAGGACACTGCCAAGACGAATGGCGTAGTGTTCGACGCCAACGCAACCCATCGCGTCGCCCTCCAGTTGAGCTACACGAACAAGGCCGGCGCGACCGTGCGGGTCAATCCCTATTTCGACTTCACCATCGACGCCAGCGGCAGTTCCGTGGTGGTTGCCGACAGCAGCAAAACGCGCAAAGTAGTCGACGTTACTACCTGCAACGAATGCCACTCGAAGCTGGCGCTGCACGGCGGCGGGCGTGTCGATACGCAGTACTGCGTGATGTGCCACAACGCCGGCACCACCGACGCCAACAGCGGCAACGTCCTCGACCTGAAGGTCATGGCCCACAAGATTCACGCTGGGAAGGAACTGAAAGCACTGTTTAGCCAGGATTACGCCATCTGGGGCTACCGCGATACCGCGTACGAATACAACAAAGTGGGCTTCCCCCAGCACCTTGGCAACTGTACCAAGTGCCACGACGGCAGCAAGAAAGACGCCTCGGGTAATCCGCTGGCCGCCCAAGGCGACAACTGGAAGAAAGTGCCCAGCCGAGCTGCCTGCGGTGCTTGCCATGCCGGCATCGATTTTGCCAAGAATACCGGTGTCACTATCGCCGACGCAGCGGCTGGCAAAACTAGCTCGAGCATCGCACACATCGGTGGCGCTAAGACCGATGACACGCAATGTGCGCTATGTCATGACGCCACCAACATCCCCGTCTACCACAGTGACACGACGCCCACGACCGCTGATGCGGCCAAGCGCACCATGGTCGCCGAGATCACCGGGGTGACCATTGACGTTGCACCCACGGCAGCCACGGCGACGACAACGGCCGGCTCGACCGGAACGGGCAACGTGATCGTTACCTTCAAACTGACGGACAACGGCGTTGCAGTCACCGACCCCGCGGCATTCTCAGGTGTGGCATTCACCCTCGCCAAGCTGAACCCTGCCGCAAAGGGTTCGTCAACCTACTGGCAGAGCTACACCGGCAGGGCACGTACCGGGGTCGCGACGAAGCCGCCGGTTATTCAGGGCTATTCTGAAAACATGCTGGCTGCGAACTTGACTAATGTCGGTGCCGGAGTCTGGAAGTACAAGTTCCAGTTGCTGAACGGGTCGACTCCAGGCGACATCAGGACCATCGATCATGTTCACAATGGAACGGCGAGCTCAATTACGGGCGCGTACTCGGCGGCGACCATGCCCATACTGCCGAACGCGACGCTTCCCGACACCAGCATGACCACGGTGAGCTACGATTGGTGGAAGACGCACCGCGTGGGAATGGAGTTCAGCAAAGCAGCCGCAGGGACGACAGCCGCTATCAACAACAAATTCAACGCAATCTACGACTTTGTGCCATTGGCGGATTCGGCGCGGAAAGCGGAAACCCGCAATATCGTGTCCATGAACACCTGTGCCACCTGTCATGCGGGCACGAAGCTGCACAAGGGTTATACGACCGAGTATTGTGTTACCTGCCACAACCAGAATACATTTGACCACTTTACTGGGGATGCTACGACCGGACTCGGTACGGCTACCGTAGACCTGCAGCGGATTGTACACAAGCTGCATATGGGCAAGAATCTGCCCAGCGTCGTGGCTGGCGGTTCATATAAGATCGGCGCCAGCAGCCATGACTACTCGTTCAACGCCTTCCCCGGCAACATCAAGGACTGCGCGATTTGCCATAGCGCCACCGCAACAAAGGCCGATGGCAAGACCGTGCTAGAGAACGCCGCGAACTGGTATACGACCCCCACCAAGCGGGCTTGCTCAACCTGCCATGACAGCACCGCTGCATTGACACATATCGATTCGCAGATCACTACCACGGGTACCAGCCCGGGCGAGCAATGCGCGTTCTGTCACGGCACGACCAGTAGCTTTGGACTGGATGTGAAATCAGTGCACGCCAAATAGGCACGAAAAGCCTGAGATAGGTGCAATGCCTTTCTTACCTCAGTAACTGCAGCGATGGGGCGCGGTTCGCCGTGCCCCGGCAAAGAGAAAAAACATGACCCGGAGGCGGCAACGCTTCCGGGTTGTTTTTTTGTCCGGGCTAGATGAGACTGCGACCCTGGCGGCCATGTCCCGACTTAGCATCATCAACCAAGCAAATCGAGGAGCAATCCAATGAAACACAAGATCATTCAATCCGCGCTGCTCGCCGCAGCACTGCTCATTCCGGCGGGCCTGGCCCTTGCCGCGGTGGACAAGGCGCCGGCGGCGGGAGAAACCAAGGATATCAGCAAAGCCAAGGCGGCTGACAAGGAGGCCAAGGCGAAGAAGGCCAAGGCCGCCGCCAAGATCAAGCTCGTGGACATCAACAGCGCCGCCAAGGCGGAGCTGAAAACCCTACCGGGCATCAGCGACGCGGACGCCGACAAGATCATCGCCGGGCGCCCCTACCTCAGCAAGGCCAATCTCACCACCCGCAACATCGTATCGCGCGAGGTTTACGAGGGCCTCAAGGCGCGGGTGATCGCCAGGCAGAAGGATGCTTCCCCGGCCAAGCCCGGCAAAAAATAAGCTTGTCCGACCCCGGTAATATTCACCGCCTAGGGGCCAGATTGCAATTGCCAGCCGGGGTAATCTGAATTAGCATTAAGAACGGTTTGCATTGCTGCGTAGCGGCTAGTCCTCAAACAAAAGGGTGGTCATGATCAAGCATCGATCGTCGTTACCATGGATCGACCTTGTCCCCGGAGGCGGGGACTTCCTGCGCGGCGTGGCGGCGGGTTTACTGGCCTTGGCCCTGGCCGGATGCGGAGGCGGCGGCTCGGGCGGCGGCAGCACAGCCGAAGCGCCCGCGGCGCCGACGGAGTTCGGACGTGGCGTGGCGGCGCTGACCGCCGCGACCGCGCTGACAACGAATATCACCGCGGTGAGCATCAACAGCCCGCCGGTGGTGGACTTCACCGTCACCGACCAGAACGGCGCCGGCATGAACGGCCTTAGCGCCGCGGACCTGCGCTTCAACATCGCCAAGCTGGTGCCGGGATCCAACGGCGGCCCGAGCAGCTGGCAGAACTACATCAACCGGGTCGTAGCGGGGGCGATATACGGCAGCCAGGAGCGTTCGGCTAGCGGCTACGCTTTCGGCACCCTGGTCAATAACGGCAACGGCAGTTATACCTATACTTTTGCCACCGACATCAAAAGCGCCGCCTGCCCGGCGCCGTGCACCGATGCGGAGGGCAGGGCGCTCGATATCAGCTATCAGCCCGGCTTGACCCACCGCGTCACGATACAGCAGGGCAATAGCGCGTATCCCAAATCCGCCGGCGTGTATGATTTCGTGCCCTCCGGCAGCGGGACCGGCACCAGGCGCGACATCGTGTCCGACGCCAAGTGCAACACCTGCCATAACCAGCTCAGCGCGCATGGCACCCGCGTCGACACCCGTTTGTGCGTCACCTGCCACAACCCGGGCTCCTGGGTTGCGGGCACTCCCAACACACCGGTGGATTTCAAGGTAATGGTTCACAGAATCCATTACAACAACGGCGGCACCGCGCTGCCCAGCGTAGTCGCCGGCACGCCGTACAAAATCGGCAGCGTCGACTTCTCCAGCGTGGTTTTCCCGCAGGACGTGCGCAATTGCACCAAGTGCCACGATGCCACGCCCGGCGCAACGAACACGAGCGCGCAGGGCGACAACTGGAAAAACCAGCCGAGCATGGAGGCCTGCGGTTCCTGCCACGACGATGTCTATTTCGGGGCCAAGGCGGATCCGGCCAAGCCGTATCAGACCAAGGCGCATTCGGGTGGTGTCATGAGCGACAACAGCGCCTGCGCCCTGTGCCACGCGGCAGGGAAATTCACCGACAGCAAGGACATTGTGGTGGCGCACAATTTCCCCGCGCGGTTCAAGGCGGCGACGGCCAAGTTCAAGTACAACATCCTCAGCGCCACGCCGACGACGGCGGGCAGCAAACCGGTCATCACCTTCTCCGTCACCGACCCGACCAATGCGGATGCGCCCTACGACATCAAGACCGCGGCGGCCTTCACGGCGGCCGGCGGCGCCAGCTCGCTGACCGTCAAGCTCGGCTGGAGCACTTCCGACTTCGGCAACGACAGCAGCGGTCAAGCCTTTGGCCAGCCGGTCTCGATCAATGCCCTCACGGCCGCAGTGCCGGGCGCCACCGCCGGCACCTACACCGTGACCTCGACCGTGGCCGTGCCCGCGACGCAAACGGGCACACTGCGCGTGATGATGGATGGGCATCCCGCCGGCGATGTGACCACCGCCGGGACCTTCACCGACCGGCTGCCGGTGACCAGCGTATTCAAGGATTTCCCGATCACGAGCAGCGTCGCGGCGCGGCGGCTGGTGGTCGACATCGCCAAGTGCAATGTCTGTCATGGCAGGCTGAGCCTGCACGGCAACAACCGCACCGACGAGCCCGGCGTGTGCGTGATCTGCCACAACCCGAATGCGACCGACGCGAGCCGGCGCCCGAGCACCGCGGGCGTGCTCACCGGCGGCGCGGACGGCAAGCTGGAAGAGTCGATCGACTTCAAGACCATGATCCATGCCATCCATGCGGGAGAATCGGGCAAGGGCGGGTTCCGCAGCAAAGGCATCACCGTCTATGGCTTCGGCGGCAGCGTCAACGACTTCAGCAAAGTCGTGTTCCCGGGCAAGCTGAACGACTGCGCCATCTGTCATGCCGGCTCGTCCTACCAGCTGACGGGGACTTGGGGCGCGCCTACGGCCAATGGCATCCTCGGAACCACCATCAGCAGCGGCGCCTCGACCACCAGTTCTGCCGACAACCTGAGGATCACACCGATCGCGGCGGTGTGCTCGTCCTGCCACGACAGCGCGGCGGCCAAGGTCCACATGCAGGATAGCTTCAATGCGGCAAACTTCTCGGCTACGCAGGCCGCGATCAATGCCGCGGGCCCCGAGAATTGCACTTTCTGCCACGGACTCGGCAGGAGTTATGACGTGCAGGCGGTCCACGGCGTGAAGTAACACATCAACAAGAACCATGGCGAACGGACAGACGACGATGAACATCAAGAAACCAGTATTTGCCGCACTGCTGCTGCTGTCCGGCCTTGCGTTCAGCGCTGCCGCAGCCGACAAGGCCGCTGACAAGGCGGCGGAGCCGCCCGCGCCGCCGCCGAGCATGGGGACGGAATACTCCGAAAAAGGCGCCGACACCTGCCTGATGTGCCACGTCGACGGCGGTGAGTTTCCGGTGTTCGCGATCTTCAAGACCAAGCATGCCAACCGCGCCGACAAGCGCACGCCCTTTGCCGGCTTGCAGTGCGAGGCCTGCCACGGTCCGGGCAAGAAGCACGCCGATGGCGGCGGCGGCCCGGATGGCATCAACAGCCAAAAGTCCACGTCCTTCCTTTCGCCGCAGGAGCGCAACAAGTTCTGCCTGGAGTGCCATCAGGGCAATGCGCGCACCGGCTGGCACGCGAGCACGCACGAAAGCAACAATCTGGCGTGCAGCAGCTGCCACAAGATCCACGCCGAACGCGACCCGGTGCTCGCGATGAGCACCCAGCCCGATGTCTGCTACGCCTGCCACAAGAAAGAGCGCGCGGACTTCTCCAAGCCGTCCACGCATCCGGTGCGCTTCGGCAAGATGGCGTGCAGCGACTGTCACAGCGCGCACGGCTCCAACAGCGCCGCCATGCTGGTGAAACCGACGGTGAATCAGACCTGCTACACCTGTCACGCGGAAAAGCGCGGGCCGTTCCTGTGGGAGCATGCGCCCGCGGCCGAGGACTGCACCCTGTGCCACCACCCGCACGGCTCGGTCAACCAGGCCAGGCTGAAAAAGAATGCCCCGCTCCTGTGCCAGCAATGCCATTCGGTGGCCGGACATCCCTCGGTGGCGCGCACCAGCGCTGCACTGCCGGGCGGCGCGGGCGGCGGGGCGGCCTTCCTGCTCGCCGGAAGCTGCCTCAATTGTCATTCGCAGATTCACGGTTCGAACCACCCGTCGGGTGTCAAGTTGATGCGCTAGCCGGCGCTGTTGCGAGTAGTGGTGACGAGACTAACCGAAAACGAAGTTTCAGAGCAGGCTGATGCGCGCAGCGCGTTGTGCCGGAACTAAAACAGGACAAGAACATGACGACCTCAAATCAACTGCTACTGCTCGGCGTGCTGTCGGCGCTCTCCTCTGCTGCGGGCGCCGTCGATACCTCGCAGTGGAAATGCGAGTCCTGCAAGTTCGAGCAAGGGGTCAGCGGTACGGTGGAGGCGGGCGCAGGTTCGGTCTCGGAAAAATCGGAGGAATTCGGCCAATACAACGGACTGCACGAGAAAGGCGGATTCCTGATCGGCGAGGGCTCGCTGCGCTCGCGCGGCGAGGACGGGGCCTACTGGAATCTCGATGCGTCGAATCTGGGGCTGGACACGCGCGCCGTGGATGCGGAAGGCGGAAAGCAGGGCAGCTACAAGCTGCGTTTCAAGTACGACGAGTCGATACACCGCATCTGGGACAACGCGCTGACGCCCTTCGCCGGCAGCGGCGGCGCCGCGCTCACCTTGCCCGCAGGCTTTGTCAAAGCGGGCACGACGGGTGCGATGACCAGCCTGGCAGGCAGTCTGCAATCGGTCGAGCTGGGCACGCAAAGGAAACTGCTGGGCGTGGGCGCGAGCTGGAACCGCACCAGCCAGTGGGAATACGCGGTCAACGTTCGCCATGAAACGCGCGAGGGAAGCATACTGCGCACCGGCGGCGCGTTTTTCGTCAATTCGGTCCAGCTGATCGACCCGGTGGACTACGTTACCGATCAGGTGGACGCCTCCGCCTCCTACGCGGGTAAGAAATTTCAGATGAAGCTCGCGTACTATGGGTCGAAGTTCCGCAATGACAATCACGCGCTGACCTGGGATAACCCCTATGCGCCGATTGCCGGCGAGACCATGGGCCAGCTCGCGCTGCCGCCGGACAACCAGTTTCACCAGGTCTCGGCCACGGCCGGGTACCAGTTCAGCGACAAGACGCGCCTGTCCGCCGACATCGCGCTCGGGCGCATGACGCAGGACGACAATTTCCTCCCCTATGCCATCGGCGCTCCGGGCCTGCCGGGAGGGTCCCTGAACGCACGCGCGGCCACGCTCGACGCGGCGCTGAAACTCAGCTCCGCGCTTACCGACCGGCTGCGCTTGAACGCGGCGTACACGCACAACGATCGCGACAACCAGACGCCGCAGGCGGCGTATAACGTAGTGACGACCGACATGCCGACGTTCGTCGGATCGGCAAGAACCAATCTGCCCTACAGTTTCACGCAGGACAAGTTGAAGCTCAGCGCCGATTATCGGGCGTCGGCAAAGTTGAGGGGCTCGGTCGGCGCGAATTTCGACGCGCACAAGCGCACGTTCGCGGACGTCGACACCACGCGCGAGGACACGGTCTGGGGCAAGATCAGTTCGCGCCTGACGGACAAGATCGATGCGAGCTTGAAGCTCGCGCAGGGCGAGCGCAGGAATTCGGGTTCGTTCCAGCCCATCGCGGGAATCACCCCGCCGGAGAACCCGCTGCTGAGAAGGTTCAACCTGGCCAACCGCACGCGGGAAAGCGCCGCATTGCGCGTCGATTTTGCCGCGAGTGAACGCATCAACATCGGACTCGGCCTGGATTCGTCCGAGGACAAATATTCGGATTCGAGCATCGGTCTGACCGGCGGCAAGGATTTCAACGTGAATGGCGACATTTCCGTGATGTTCACCGAGCGGACCAGCCTGCACTTTTTCGCGAACCGCCAGGAAATCAAGTCGAAACAGGCCGGCAGCCAGACCTTCTCCACCCCGGATTGGTACGCCGACAACAAGGACACGATCGATACCTTCGGTCTGGGCGTGAAACACGCGGCGATCAAGGACAAGCTCGATATCGGCGCCGATTACGGCATCACGCGCGCGCGCAGCGAAATCAACGTCAACACCGGCG
>CAYJQA010000148.1:0-10384 GCA_964372065.1 uncultured Litorilinea sp. | reverse complement strand
CCATCACCGTGGACGGCGACGGCACGGACAGCCGCAGCAACACTCACGTGCGCGACTGTGTGACCGGGTTGGTGCTGGCCTTTGAGCAGCCTGACCAGAGCGTGGGCGAGACCTTTAACATCGGCGGGGGGCAGGAAGTCAATGTCAACCAGGTATTGGACATCCTGCACGAGTTGTCCGGCATCGCGCCCATCACCCGTCACGGCCCGGCGCGGCCCGGCGACCAGCGGCGTACCGTCGCCGACATCGGCAAGGCGCGCGCCCGGCTCGGCTATGATCCCCACACCACGATCGTCGACGGGCTGGCCAGCCAACTGGCCTGGCAGCGGGCGCTGCTGGGCCGCTGAACGGGCAACAAAACGCGGCCGGAGCAGCCTCCCTACCAGGCCGCGCAGGCCGGCGCTGCGAGATCGATTGTCCGCGGTCTGCGGCTGCTAGACGACGTCTTGCAGCTTGGAAATCAGTTCCATCGTATTCGGCTCGGTCAATACGCTGCCGTCCGGAAAGAGAATGGTCGGCACGCTGCGATAGCCCCGGTTGAGGCGGATGACCAGTTCGGTCGCCTCCGCGTCTTCGCTAATGTCAATCTCGGTAAACGCGACCTGCATCGAGTCCATCACCTGCTTGGCGCGCCAACAGGCTGAACACCAAGCGGTCGTGTACATGACGATTTCCCGCGGCGATTGCGTAGTCATATCCTCTGACATGGCTGATTGTGCATCTTCGATTCGTTGTATAGTACGATGATTTCTGACCGGCGCACTGGCGACCGGCGGAAATAAGTTCGCACATAGTGTAACGTATGGATGTGAGACCGCGCACAAACCGCGGGTGGCTGTGAACAGCCGCCGTGGCGTGCGGCGGTGGGAACCGCGGGGCTGTGTGGCCCGTTAACATGCCATGAATCGCCGTGTGCCGCTACCGCTGCGCTGGGCCTTTAGCCTGGTGCTGGCGGCGGCGCTGCTGATCGTACTTCTAGACGCGCTGCGCCCCGCCGTGCGTGATAAGGCCGGGACCGTCTTGGCGGACGCGGCCGCGCCGCCCTTGTCGCTGCCGGGGCCGCGGCTGCGCGCCCCGCAGACCATCGCGCTCCCTACGCCCGTCCCCTCGGCGACGCCCATGCCCACCCCTGTCCCGCCGCCCACCGCCACATCCCTGCCCACGTCGACCGCCACCGCGACCGCGCTCCCGGCGGCGCGGCAACTAAGTGGGCTGCGCCACTTCTGGCAGACGTGGAACAACTGCGGCCCCGCCACACTCGCCATGAACCTGAGCTACTATGGCGTGGCGCTCGACCAGGCGGTGATCGGCGCGACCTTGCGCCGCCATCCCGACGACAAGAACGTCGGCCCGGACGAACTCGCCGCCTATGCCCGCGGCCAGGGGTATCTGGCCCAAGTGCGCGTCAACGGCAGCGCCGACCTGCTGCGCGCCCTGCTCGACCGTGACATCCCCATCTTGATCGAAACGTGGGTCGAAGAAAAGCCCAACGACGGGCTGGGCCATTACCGGCTGATCGTGGGCTACGACGACGCGGCCGCCCGTTGGACCGCGTATGACAGCTACATCGCGACCAACCTGGTCAGCGCCGACGCGGCAGACTATCAGGGCATCTACCTGCCCTATGCCGAGACCGACGCACTGTGGGCCGTCTTCAACCGCACCTATGTGTTGATCTATCCGCCCGACCGCGCCGCCGCGGTGGCTGCGCTGCTGGGCGCGGCAACCGACCCGATCGTCATGTGGCAAGCGTCGCTGGCGACCGCGCAGGCGGCGGTCGCGGCCGACCCCGCCGACCCCTTTGCCCACTTCAATCTGGGGACCAGTCGCGTGGCCCTGGACGACTTCGCGGGCGCGGCCGCGGCCTATGACGAGGCGCGGCGGTTGGGCCTGCCCTGGCGCATGTTGTGGTATCAGTTCGGCCCCTTTGCCGCCTACTATGCCGTGGGTCGCTATGCCGATGTGGTGCAGTTGGCGGACGCCACGCTGGCGACCACCACCAGCGTCGAAGAACTGCACTACTGGCGCGGGCAAGGGCTGGTCGGTCTCGGCGACCCCGCCGCGGCCCGCGCCGCCTATGCCCAGGCCCTGGCTCTTAACCCCGATTTCCCGCCCGCCCTCGCCGCGCTCCAGTGAGCAGGTAGCCGTCCCACGCACAACGGTTCATGCGCCCGGCGACCAGTCGGGATACTGCTCGCGATGGATGCGCCGGCATTCCTGATAGACTTCTTCGTCGATCCCGGCATAGGGTGAAAGTAGGCGCAGCGGAAAGTCCTCCAGCCCGCTCAGCCGTTTCATCAGCTTATCGTACGCGCCGTCGATGTGTGTCCCGTCGCTGAAGGCCGGGCCAAGCACATCCGCCGTCATGCGGAAGAATGCGTGCTGCCAGTAAAACAGTCGCTCCACATCGCGGCTGCGCCCGGCCTCAAAGTAGGCCCAGGCCTGGCGCGGGGCCAGCGGTCCCGCCGACGCCAACAACGAACATTCGCCAAACATGCAGCCGTGGGCAAAGTTGACCTCGCCCATGAAGTGCTGCAACTCGGCGGCGTGGGCCATCAGATCGCCCGCGCCGGGCAGTCCGCCGCCGGTCGTCTTGGTGGCGACCAGATTGGGGATGGCGTCGATCAACAGGCGATACTCCTTGCCGCGCAGGACCCGGCCGGCGCGCGGCAAGTTGTAGTGCAGGAATTGGCAGTCCGGGAACGCGCCGCAGACATCCCCGAAAAAGCGCACCATCTCGGCGTCGGTGACGACGCCCCAGGCGGGCAGCGAGATCTGGAACGTGCGGAACCCGGTCGCATACGCGATCGCCAACCGTTCGCGCACAATCGGCGTCGACAGCCCGATTACTCCCACCATGGGACGCACGTCCGGCCCGCGCGTCTCCTCATAGAAGATGCGCACGATCCGCTGGAAGCTGGGGGTATCGACGGCGTAGCCTTCGCCCGCCGTGCCAAAGATGTAGAGGTCGCGAAAGTGCGTGAGTACCTGGCGGATCTCTTGGCGAAAGACGTCTTCGAGCAGTTGCTCGTGCGCGTCCCAGGGGACTTCGCAAGAAACCAGCACGGTTTGTGGATAGCGGGCGATGGTCTCTATCCTCACTTTCTTCTGTCAGGTGCGGCGGTTGTTTTGGGGAACGTCGCGCGCCGACCGGCGCGCCGCGTGTAGAACTCCGCCGCGCGATTGTAGCTATTTTCGGCCCGCCGTCAACGCGAGTTTGCGCGGCGGGCCGAAGGGCGAAGGCTTCGCCTTGACGACTGCCCCAACTCTGGTATGATTCGTACTAGCATGTATTGGTGCGGTCTAGTATGTATTAGGAGGACGCTCATGTTACCGCAAAAAACGCCGCAGGTGACACTGCGCTCAACCGAGGTGCAGCGCAATTTTCGCGAGGTAGTCAACCGCGCCGGCTCAGGCCATGAACACATTATTGTGGAGCGCGACGGCTTGCCGGTGATCGTCATGATCTCGGTGGCGGAATACCAACTCCTCATGCGCGAACGCGAGCAGCGTGAGGAACGGCTCAAGAAATTCGAGGCCGCGGCGCGGCGGATTGGACAAGAAATCGAGCGTCGCGGCCTGAGTGAAGAAGAGGTCTTAGCGCAGCTAAAGGACATCCAACAACAAACCTACGAAGACCAGTATGGCAGTTCTCAACGCTAGTCTTCGTGTGATGGTTGATGCGAATGTGCTTGTCGTTGTTCCTGTGTATGGACGCGCATCCTCGCGTAAAGCCCACCCCTTCACTGCGCCAATCAGACGCACGTGGCGCGCTGCTCGTCCATGCCCCCAGACTGCCTGACTCCTCCCCCACGGGTTTAAGGCAGCGACGGCGAACCCTCCAGGTCGGCGATGCAGATGGAATTCGCCGTTGTGTCCGCGCAGTTGTTGCGCATCGAAAGTACGAAGTTGACGAGGTCCACTGCGGGAGGCGGAGTCCCGCCATCATTCGCGATGCGCTGTGCCACCAAGCCGCTCACCAGCGGCGCGGCGAACGAGGTGCCGTTCCAAAAGGCCAGCCCATACGGTGCGGTCGGGTCGTTCAGAGTAACCACGCTCATTACGCCGTTGGCGCAATCGGGCGTGGTGCATTCCGCCGCGGCCGTCGCCACGCACGCGCCTGTGTCTGTGCTTGTGTCCGAGCTTCCCTTTACCCACGCATCCCCGCCCGGCGCGGCCACGTCGCCGTCACTGGAATAACACGCGCGCGTGACTTGTCCACCGGCGTCGGTGGCGCCGCCGGTGGCCGCGACGCCCAACACCGCTTCATATACGGCGGGATACTGCTCAAGCCCGGCATCGTTGCCGGCGGCTGCCACGATCACGATGCCGGCACTGGTGACCAGGCGCACGGTCGTCTCCAGCGCGACCTCCGGAATCTGGGAGAGCGGCGGCTGGGCGACGACCGCGGGATCGTCGACGGGCAAAGGCTGATAGTTCGACGAGATAGCCCCGGCTGCCGCACTCTGACTGAGGAGGTCATTCCACAGCGCCTGCTCCTCCGGGCTGAAGTTGACAGTGTTGGCGTCAAGGCCCAGGCTCAAGTTGAAGACGCCCGGCTCGCCCGCGGCGAACAACTGTTCGCGCCACGCCACCATCGCCATCAGCAAGGTATAGAGATCGCCGTGGCCGTTATTGTCCAGCACGCGCGCCAGGTGAATATTCGCGTGACGCCAGGTGGCGTATACCAGTCCGCCCGCAAACAGACCGTGCTGGCTCTTGCTCGACGTCGCCGCCGACGGCGGGATGTAGCTGGAAAGCTCAATCTCCAGGTCTGCCGGTCCGCAGGGCGCGGCCAGCGGAATGTGGAGCGTGTCATAGGGCACGCCCAGCGGCGCACCGGCGGGGGCGTCCACCGGCGACGTATCAAAGACAACCACCTGCACCGGATCTGCCGCGCCACTGGCCGCGGCGCAGCCGTGATCGACGCCGCCGGGAAAGACGTTCATGCCCGGCAGCGCGTGCAAAGCCCACTGGTCCCAGAACATCGACGGCGACGCGCCGGTCGCAATGCCCAGTTTGCCGCACGGATGCGCGCCGACGCCGTTGGGGTCAAACGACACGCCTGGCCGGGGCAGCGTCACCGTGCTGTTGAGCTGCGCAAAGACCGGCAACTGCAGCGCGCCCTCTGCGTACAAGACATCGGATACGGCTTGGACCTGGGCCAGCGCCAGGACGGCCAGGTTCTGCTCGGTAATCTCGACCGCGTCCGAATTGTTATGCACGGCGGTCTTGGCAACGACGAGCAGCGCGGGTTGGTCCAGGTTGTTGGACGGTACGTTGAACAGCGCGGACCCCCATTCCAAATTCGCGCCGGCATCTTCGGTCAAGAATATGGGGAACCACAGCGGCTGTTCCAGCCCAGGATCGGGTTGGCCCGGATCAGCGCCCTCGAAGGGCACATCGACGCGGATCGACCCAGACTCGTCGAGGTTTGCGCCTACGGTGGCGATGTCGCCCGCGAGCCCGATCAGGATGACGGCGGACGGATCGTAGCCGATCTGCGCGCCCACGTCTTGCGCGCCGGTATCTTCTTGGGTTGTAGCGCCGGCGTCAGGACAGGCCGGTGCTGCCTCCTGGATTACCGGCCCTGGGAGTGGGGCGACACATCCGGCCAGGGCCAACGTCCAAACGATTGCCCACTGTGCGAACAGGTTGCGCTTCACGTCTGCTCTCCTGCCACCGGTTAGTTGGCGGCGAACCTCCATCCAAAACGGCTGTACGGATTCCCCACGGCTGCGCGTGCGGCGAGTCGCTCACCGTGCGCGGTCGAGGGGCGCGGTGTCACCGATCAAGAAGAACGGCGCCCAAAAATAGGGATGATCATACGCCGGCTCACCGGCGGCGCGGGGCGCGGCGGCTGCGCGCAGAAACTCCTGCTGCACGCGGCGGATGGCGTCTGCCTTGCTGCACCCGTCGAGTAGATGGGTGTAAAAGCTCTGCATCCAGCGCCGCGTGCAACGGTCTTCGACCGACCACATGCTGATCAAGAGCGCGTTGGCTCCGGCGTGCAGGAAGGCGCGCACGAGACCCAGCAGTTCGTCGCCGCCGCCCAAGACGCTCCGCCCGGATTCGCAGGCGCTCAACGTCACCAGCGCCGCACTCATTTCCAGGTCGAAAACGTCCAGGGTCGCCAGCCAGCCATCGGCCAGCAGCAAGCCGGAAAAGAGCGGCTGGTCGCTATGAAACTCGCCGTGCGTCGCCAGGTGGACGATGCGCCGCCCGGTCACCATGGCCGCCAGCCGGGCACGCGTGGCGTCCGCCTCCAGCAAGAGGTCGCCGCCGCCCAAGTTCGCTACGGCTATCGCCTCCGCAACGGCATGGGGCAAGGTATCGCCCGCCGAATAGCCCAACGCCAACAAGCCGTCCTGCGCCGCGGGCCGCGTCTGCGTCGCGCCCAGGAGCGCGGCATTGGGCAGATAGGTGACGGCCCAGTGCGCCGCCACGTACTCGCTGCCGTCGAACAGTGCGTGAAAGGGGACATAGTGCAGCACGCCATGCGGCACGATTACAAGGCGCGTGTAGCCGGCCAGGGTGTCGCGCAGCGGAGCCAGCAATTCGGTATACAGTTGGCCGAGCAGGAATTGCGCCTGGCGCACCAGGTCGGGCAGGCGGTCCGGCGGGAAATGCGGCACCGTCCGCATGTGTTGGTGGAGACGCTCCACCAACCGGCGCACCTGGCTAAGGTCGCTGTCCAGCGGAATCGCCTGTACCACGCCGGCGCGCACGACAAAGACCAGCAGGCGTCCGCGCACGGCAAAGTATTCGACCAGCAGCGTATCGGCGTCGAGCGCCAGCGTGAGCGGCCGCGGCGCGACCAGGTGCAGGTCGGCGTCTTCGGCATAATCGGCGTTGCGAATCAGCAGCGCATCCCAGAGTTCGGCAATGCGCTGCTCCAAGTGAGCAAGCTGCGCCTTCTCGCCGGGTTCAAAGTCGACGGCCAGCCCACGTTCCACGCCCGGCTCGCGGTTCTGCCGGTGGCGGCAGAGTTGGTCACGCTGGGTCCGCAGCGCGACCAGTTCGTCGACCAGGGGCCGGTCCGCGGCGTGGCGGGTGCGCATCCGCGCCTGCACGCGGCCGTCGAGCAGTTCGACGAGTGTGCGCGACTTGGCGCGGTCGGCGTACTGTAGGCCCTGCGTCGCGTCCCCGCGGGCCAGGCATACCTCGACCATATCCTCGTAGAGCGTCACCTTGTCTTCTTGAAAGCTCACGCGCAGATCGACCATCAGGTGGGAGCGCAGTTGCTCGACGGCGGCGATGGCCTGCTGTAACTCGGTATACGCCCGCGCCAGGTTCCCATCCGCCCGCGCCAACTCGCCCTGGACGGCGTGCATCTGAAAGAGCAACTCAGGGGCCCACTCGCGCGCGCCAATGGCGGCCACACGCTCGATCTGCGCCTGGGCGGCGGCGCGCTGCCCCTGGCGCGCCAAAGCCCGCGCCGCGACCAGCAGCGCCTCGGCTTCCTTGACCCGCTGCCCTTCCTCCCCAAATTCCGCCGCGGCCGCGTGCGCCGCGGCCACGCCCGCGGCAACGTCGCCCCGGCCAAAGCGAAGCTGCGCCATTTGCAGGTCGCAGTGGGCGATCCACACCGCGCTGCCCTCACCGGCGAAGATCGCGCGCGCTGCGGCTAACGGCGGCAGCGCCGCCTCGGCGTTGCGGTCGCCCGCATAGGCCATCGCCGCATACAGCGCGGCGATGCCTTGCTCGTGGGGCGCGCCGGCGGCGGCGAAGGCGCGGCGAATCGCCGGGGTCTTGGCGATCACGCGGTCAAAGCGGCGCAGATGCAGCCAGCATTCGCACATATACAGGTCGACGCGCGCGGCGTGACGCTCAAGTTGGTCGGCCGCAAACACGGCGCGCACCTGGTCGAACAAGCGCAGGGCTTCGTTGTAGCGGCCGAGGATGACATAGGTCACGGCCAGGTGTTGCCGGACGCGGGCGGCTTCCTGCTTGTTGCCCAGGCGTTCCTGCACGGCCAGGGCCACTTGGCTGGCCGCGATCGATTCGGCGAAGCGCCCCAGATAGCACAGCGCGATCGCGCGGTTGTGGACGGCCAGCGCCCACAGCCCCTCGATCTCAGCCGAGGCCAGGCCGAACGATTCATACGAACGCTGCTGCTCCTCGTACATCGCCAGCGCTTTGCCATATTCGCCCAGCCGTGTGTACACCGACGCCACATTCATCTGGAGCGTCGCCAACGGAAGCCAACGGCCATTTTCGCGTAGGACCTGAGCGGCGGACGCGCCCACGGTTAGCGCCTCGTCGGTGCGATTGAGATTAGCCAGGGACCACAGGCGCGAGACCTGCATGACGGCGGGGCTGACGACATCGCCCGCGGCGGTGAAGATCGCGATGGCTTCGTCGTAGAGGGCCAGCGCGGCCGTGTAGTCGCCCTTGCCCAGCGAAGTCACCACCGCGGCCGCCCACAGGCCGTAGCCGCGCTGGCGCGCGACGCCGGTCCGCGCCGCGATCGCCGCCATTAGTTGGGCGATCGCCAACGCCCGGTCCGGGTCGGACATGCGTAACTGCACGGCGGTGTTCTTCAGCGTCTCGACAAAGGCGTCGTCGATCTGCGCGAGGTGCGCGTCCAGCCAGCGGGTTTGCTGTTCAGCGTTCGGTTGGTTGAGCAACTGCTCTACGCGATTGCCGCTCATAGCCCTCTGATCTGCACCGGCTCGATCCACAGCTTCGTGCTGGGGCCGTGGATCACCAACTGGTATGCGCCGGTAACAAGGCCCGTCATCCGGAAGTCGCCGCCGGCATCCAGCACCGCGGCGGCCACCAACTGCCCATCCCGCCACAGGTTCACCTGCAAGCCGCGCGGCTCCAGGCCGCTGATCGCGCCCTCCAGCGCCCAGCGATCCGGCTGCGCGGCGTCGGGCAGCGCCACCAGGCTGACCAGGACGCCGTCGCCGGCGTCGAAAAGCTGGGGCTCACCGGCCGCGCCGGCCGCGCCGGCCGCGCGGATGCGGCTGCCCTGGGCTGGCTCCAAGCGTCCGGCGCTGCGGTACTCGATCTGGCCCACGCGGCGCGCGGCTTGGGTGAAGAGGTCGTCGCCCGAACGATCACCGGCATAGTAGTCGGCAAAGAAGTCGTGGGTGCAGTAGGGGCAGAAAGCCACGTGCTGCGCCACGCGCTGGGCTTCCTCCTGTGGCAGCAGGTCCCAAGCATAATCGCGCAGTTGTTCCGGGGCCGGGCAGGCGTTGCGCCATAGCAGCGTCTGCAGCCTGCTTTGGGCGACGGCAAGCTGCGCGGCGCGCGCCCGACAGGAGTCACACTGTTCGACGTGCAAACGCACGGCGTCGTCCGCATCGCCGTCCACAAAGGCAGAGAGTTGGGCGAGGTCAAGCGCAGGCGGGCGAATACATCCGTTCACAGTCCCAACTCCTGTCTGGCCTTATGCAGGCTGCGACTGATGCGCTCCAACATGACTTGCTTCACCCGGTGCACGTCCTGCACGTCACGAAACAGGGCCGGGTACATTTCGTAGATCGTGCGCGGCGGCAACCTGAGCGAGAAATAGGCCTCATACACCGTGCGCTCCCGGTCATCCTTCAGGATCGCATCGACCAGGCGGCGCACGGTCTCGGCTTGCGCCGCCTGCAAGATGGGGTCGAGCAAATCGTCGCCGGTCGCGGCCGGGATGTCCTCCGCCAGTTCCGTTTCCTGGACATACACGGAGCGGTTCTCCGTCTCCGCGGCGGAGTAGGCGCAACTCCGCAAATAGCTCAATAACCGTTCCAGCGCCGTGAACCGCGCAAACGCGCCGGGCCGCGCCAGGCTGCGAAACATGCTGGCAAAGGCCCAGTTGACGCAAGCCTCCACGTCTTGGTCGGTGAAGGCAAAGCGCAGGCGTCTGCGGACCCAGCGCGCCACCAGATCGGCATAGCAGCGGCAGAGCTGCGTATACGCATCCTGATTGTTCTCCACCAGGGCGCGGCGAAACAACTCATAGCAGAAGCGCACATCGTGCGATAGCGCGTGCTGCAAGTAGCGCTGCGTTTCCGCCGCACAGCGCGCGGCGATCTCGTCCAGTGAGAGCAACTGTAGGTGCGCGTCGTCTTGCATGCGATCGCTCCGGGCGAACGTGCGAACCGGGCCGGGCGCAGTCTGTGATGGGGCAAAGTTTGGGCGCGAACGGGTTTTACAGGTGAAGGTATGGAGTGGAGTATACAACATTTTGGTTGCCGCTGAAACCATGATCCGCCATTTCGTTGCGACATTGGTTTGCCTCCTTTGGGGGGATGCAAAAAGGCGGTTGCCAGGCAGCGGGCAAGCGTGCCGCCGCTGCCTGACAATCTTCCTCACGACCTGGAACGGCTAGGCTGTGTCTGCCAACTGTCATTCCGAGGCGCTTGCGCAGAGGAATCCCCTTCCGCCGCGC
>CAYJQA010000147.1:0-10503 GCA_964372065.1 uncultured Litorilinea sp. | reverse complement strand
CCGCTGGCGGCCCTGGCCGGGGTCCTGATGGTGACGGCGTGGCGCATGAACGAGTGGCACACGATCCACTTCTACTTTGACCACCGCCTGAAACACGCCATGCTGGCGTTTGTGATCACGTTGGCGGCGACGGTCGTGCTGGACTTGACGCAGGCGATTCTGATTGGCTTTGGCATCAGCACGTTGATCTTCATGGCGCAGATGAGCGAGCTGCAGATCACCCGCAAGCCGGTCGAGGTGGAACGGTTGACGGAACTTGGCGAGAGCTTTGTCCATCCCGGCCACAACATCGCGGTCTATTACTTGAGCGGGCCGCTGTTCTTCGCGGCGGCGCGCCGTTTGCTGGAGTTTGTGGAGCGTAATGACGGGCCGGACGCCACGATGATCTTGTCGATGCGGGGCGTGCCGCTGGTGGACGCGACCGGAGTTGAGGTCATCCGCGAATTGCTGCACCGGCAGCGGCATGGGGGCGGCGATGTACTGCTGACCTCGATGGACAACCGCGTGCAGGTGCTGTTGCAGCGGGCCGGTCTGCTGGCCGAGTTGGGCGAAGATCATGTGTATTGGAGCGCCGACAAGGCGATTGCGGCGTTGGGATTGCGGGTAGAAAGCCTGGAGCCCCAGGTAGCTGCGCCGGTGGCGGAGCCGTCGATCGTGGAAGCGATGATGGTGGCGCCCTTTGCCGAGAAGATGGGCGCCGTTCCCGACGAGGCCGGCGACGCGGCCCGGTGTCAGGCCGACCCCTTGGCCCGTCCCGTGCAGGAAGTCATGCGCGCCGAGGTGGTCACGGTGTCGCCGGACACGCCCGCGGCCGAGGTCGTGACGCTGCTGCTGGAGAAGGGGTATCGCAGTCTGCCGGTGGTGGCCGAGAACGGGCATCTCCTGGGCATCATCACCGACGGCGACCTGCTGCGGCGGGCGAACCTGAGCACACGCCTCGACCTTCACCGCGAGCTTGCCGCCGAAGACTGGCAGCGCCAACTAGCCGAGCTACGGGCGCAGACGACGACCGCCGCCAATCTGATGAGCGCGCCGGTGCTCACCGTGCCGGTCAGCGCGCCGCTGCGCCAGGCCGTCGAACTGATGGTTACGCACCATCTGAAACGGGTGCCGGTGGTCCAGGCGAATGGCCGTCTGGCCGGGTGGGTGAGCCGGGTAGACATTCTGCGCACGCTAGACCATCACCAGTTGGCGACGGAGCCGGAGTCGGAGACGGCGCGCACGGGCGCGACCATCGCCGACCTGATGTATCGGGACGTGCCTACCGTGACGGCGCAGGCCTCGCTGGAGGAGATTTTGCAGGCATTGGAGCAAAATCGCCGCCGTCGCGCCGTCGTGGTGGACGGCGAGCGCCGGGTTGTCGGCATCATCACCGATGGCGACCTGCTGCGGCGCGCCCAGCAAGCCAGCCGTCCGGGTCTGTTGGCCCGCCTGCGGGGCCTGCTTACGGGCCAGCCCAGCGCGACTCCGGTGTATCTGCCGGCGTCCACGGAGACGGCCGCGGACCTCATGAGCGCGCCGGCCATCACGATTGCGGTGGACGCCGCGCCGGCCGCGGCCCTGCGGCTGATGCTTGAACACAGCATCAAGCGGCTCCCGGTGGTGGACGCCGAGGGGCGGCTGGTCGGTCTGCTGGGGCGCGGGAGCGTGCTGCACGCACTCATGCCGGCAATCCCGGCGGCTGATGCTGCGCCGGTGAACGCATGACGCTGGCCTAACGCAGCGGTGTCACACGCGACACGCGGCCGTGGGCAGATCCCACGGCCGCGTGCTGTTTTGGCGCAAGGAAATGGCCGCGTCAAGCCGGCGTGGCGGCGCGGCGGAAGACGGTGTCCATGTGATCCGTGTCGAGGACAGGCGACTCTTCGTAAAGGAAGCAAGCCGCGGCGCGCTGCGGGTCAGTCTGATAGAGCTTGGGCATCTGCTGCAAGCACTTCGTCATGGCCGCCGGACAGCGGTCCGCGAACTTGCAGGACGTGGGGCTACGTTTCTGGTTGGGCAGCGCCGCGGCCGCTTCTGCCGACCAGGGATGCTCCGGATTCGGCACCGGAATCGAGCCGACGAGTAGTCGGGTGTAGGGGTGGCTAGGCTGGCGCACGACCAGATCGACGCTCCCCGCTTCGGCCACAGAGCCGCGGTAGAGGACGATGATGTTGTCGCCGATCTGGTAAGCGGTGGTAAGGTCATGCGTGATGTAGATGATGGAGATGCCGAACTCCTCTTTGAGCCGCTGTAAGCTACCGAGCACGGTGGCGCGTAAAGAGGCGTCGATCATGGAGACCGGCTCGTCGGCGAGAATGATGCGGGGCTTCAGGATGAGGGCGCGGGCCACCATCACACGTTGGCGCTGGCCGCCGCTAAGCTGATGCGGGTAGCGGCCCAGTGTTTCCTCAGGACGCAGCCCGACCGTCTCGAGCGCCTGCTCGATCAAGCGCCACTTTTCTTCGCTGGACTTGGCGAGATTCATGTACTCGATGGGGGTGGTGAGGACGTGATCCACCCGGTAGAAGGGATTGTAGACCTCGAACGGGTCTTGGAAAATCACCTGAACGTCGCTCAGGAACTCACGCGCCTCGCCGCCGCTGAGTTTACTGAGATCCTTGCCCTTATACGAGATACTGCCTGTCGTGGGGGTGGTGATCCCCAGCAGTAAGCGGGCGAGCGTGGTCTTGCCGCTGCCGCTCTCGCCGACGACGGCGGTAATGGTGGGGGCGTCGCCCGCGATGGCCATGGAGAAGTCCTGAAGTGCGACGGTGCGGGTGCGGTCGAACAGACCTCCGCCGAAAATCTTGGTAACGTTGCGAGCTTCCAGTAGTGCAGTCATGTGGCGCCCCTTCAGGACGCAAAGTGACAGGCGACCGTGACGTCGGCCTGCACCTCGCGCAGTGCCGGCACCTCTGCTCGGCAACGATCCGCCGCCATGGGACACCGGGGATGAAATACGCAACCTTTGGGCACATCGAGTAGCGATGGCGGTAGACCGGGAATGCCGGTGAAGTCACCCTTGACCTCGGTCGAGGGCAGACTGGAGATCAGCATCTGCGTGTAGGGGTGGCGGGGCTTCCGGAAAATCTCGTGTACCGGCGAGACCTCCATTAAGCGACCCGCATACATGACACCCAGCCGCTGGACGAACTGGGCCATCAGACCCATGTCATGGCCTACCAAGATGACCGAGGCGCCGATGGCGGCCTGGACGTCTTTGAGTGTTTCCATCACCTGACGCTGCACGACGACATCGAGCGCACTGGTCAACTCATCGGCGATGATTACCTTGGGGCTCAGGCTGATCGCGATGGCGATCACGACGCGCTGCTTCATCCCACCGCTCAACTCGTGCGGGAACATGTTCGCCACCTGGGGCGAGAGGCCCACCCGCGTCAGCAGGCTCGCCACGCTCGCGTCCAATTCGCTCTTGGTCACTTCCACGCCGTGGTCTGCCAGACCGTCGGCGATCTGGTCGCGGACGCGTAGGACCGGGTTGAGCGAGTTCATGGAACCCTGGGCGACCAGCGAGATCTGGGCCAGGCGCAGCGCCTTCATTTTTGACTCGGGCACGGCCAATAGGTCCGTGTCTTCGAGCCAGATGCTACCGGAGACGACGCGCGCCGGCGCTTCGATCAGGCGCATGATGGTCAGGGCCATGGTAGACTTGCCGGAGCCGGATTCGCCGGCCAACCCAAAGCGCTCTCCCGCATGTAGCGAGAAGGTCACGTCCTCGACGGCGTGGACCGGCCCGCGCGCGGTGTCATAGTAGACGGTCAGGTTTTCCAGCCGCAGCACATCGGGCTTTGGCCGATGGTTGCCGGCGCCGTCCTGTGTGCGTGTGATACTTGGCGATTGGCTGGCTATCACACCGACCTCCTGATCCGTGGATTGGCGATCTCGTCGAGACCTACAGCGGTGAGGAAAAGGCTGATAAAGAGGAGGCCGATGACGACGATCGGAGGCAGCCACCACCACCACCAGCCGTTGATGACGGCCGCGTTGTAGTTGATCCAGAACAGCGTCATGCCGATGGTGGGCGCGTCCATGGGGCCTAAGCCAAGGACCTCGAGGCCAATGGAGGCCAGCACCGCGGCGGAGGTAGACGTCACCAGCGAGGCAGCCAAGTAGGGCAGCAGGTTGGGCAAGATCTCTTTGAAGATGATGTGCGGCCCCGGCATGCCGGACAGCCGCGCCACCTGGATGTAGCTGCGCTCGCGCAGCGTCAGTACTTGGGCGCGGATGGTCCGCGCCGGATAGAGCCAGGCCAGCGACGCCACGACCAGCGCCATCTGTTCGACGCTGAGTCCGCCCCGCACCATCATGGCGACGACGATGAGCACCATCAGGCCAGGGATGGTCAGGCCGACGTCGATAATGCCGCGGAGCACCGCGTCGAGCCAACCGCCGTAGTACGCGCTGATGAAGGCGAGCATGCCGCCGAATCCGACACCCAGAAACCCGGCGATGAGGCCGATCTCCAGCGTCAGCGGTGTGCCCGCGACCATCACAGCCAACAGGTTGCGGCCTTGCTTGTCGCTGCCGAACGGCAATTCCCATGAAGGCGGTTGCAGCGGGCGCACCGAGACGGGACGCGCTTGCTCGAGATCGACGAAGAGCGAGCCGATCATCGAAGAGAAGAGTAGGAGTAAGAACAGGATCAGACCCACCACCAGCGAGGGATTCCGCTGGCAGTAGCGTACGACGCGATCAAAGACATCGCGCACGCTGTCCTGTTCGTTATAGCGCGCCCGTAGAGGGCGACTCTCCATAGTAGTCGTCATGTCACGCCCTCCGATAGGTGATGCGCGGGTCGAGCAGCGGGTAGATGATGTCGAGGACGAAGGTCGCCAGGCCGATGGAGACGATGACGACGAACACGATCCCCTGAACAAGGTAGTAATCCGAGCCGCGAATCGCCTGGTAGAGCACCGTACCGATCCCCGGAAAACCGAAGATCACCTCAACCAGCACCGCGCCCGACACGATTTGTCCCAGGGCCAGCACGAGCGCCGTCACCTGGGGCAACAGAGCGTTGCGGATGGCGTAGCGCCCGAAGACGGTGCGATCACGCAGGCCCTTGGCGTTGGCAAAGATGACGAAATCCTCGCCTCGGGTCATGATCATCAGCGACCGCATGCCCAGCGCCCAGCCGCCCGTCGAGACGAGGATGATGGAGAGCGCTGGCAGCATGGAGTGCCAGATGACATCCCAGACGAACTTGGGCGTGAGCGACGGGATAGTGCCCGTCGTATAGCCGCCGTACATGGGGAAGACGCCGAGGTAAAAACCGAACGCATACACGAGGATGAGGCCCAGCAAGAAGTAGGGAATGGCGCTCATCATCAGGATCGGCGGCATGACGTACTGTAGGAATTGGGGCGCGCTCGGCCAGGCCAACAACCCGCCTAGTATGTTGCCAATGTTGAATCCCAGGATGGTAGTGACGAGCAGCAACGTGATCGACCAGGGCAGCGCTTCTGCAATCATGGCCGTGACTTTGCGGGGATAGTTGGCGATGGAGTAGTTGAAGTCGAAGCGCGACATGTCCTTCATGTAGGTCAAGTACTGCTTCCACAGGGGCTGGTCGAGACCGAACTTGATCTCGTACTCCTTAATCATCTCCTCTATACCGAGCTGCACGGAGCCGCTGAGCGCCGACTGTGAAACCAGCTTCTGGCGGATGGGGTTCTGCCCGCCTAGCCGCGGCAGTAGGAAGTTGAACGTCGCAGCGGCCCAGACGACCGCCAGAAAAATGAGAAATCGTCGAACGATGTAGCCGACACTCACTTCCGCCTCCTATCAAGACAAGTTCCGACCGGATACACGTACATGGATCAGCGGCGTTGTCCGGCGCTTGCCCGCTATGAAATGAAAACCGAGTCGTTCAGGTGCGGCCCCCGCCCAGGGGGCCGCACCTGAACCGAATAGCTGCACGAACGCGTCTAGGCAGCCCGTGGATGGGCTAGGCCGACGGTTTGACGTTATGGAGCACCAGCGGGAAGGTCAGATGCCACTGGGCCGAGTTGGTATAGGGATTGTTCTGGTCCGGCATGTTGGTCCAGTACTCAGTCGTCCACGGCAGCCGGTGGAAGCCGTGGGTGAGCATGATGTCGGGCAATTCGGGCAGCCAGATCTCCATCGCCCGGACCCAAATATCGAGCAGCTTTTCCGTGTCCGTCGGTAGCGTCACGTACGCCTCATCGGCGAGCTTGTCGAATTCGGGGTTGTCCCAGCGGGAGAGGTTCACGGCGTGACCGCCGGGGATGGCTTCCGAGCTGCTCTGGTAGAGCGCCAGAGTCTCCTGCGGCTCGCGGCAGCTACCGCCGTGGCCGAACAGGGCGCCGGTGTAGTTGCCTGCGGAGAACTTGTCGAAGAAGTCCGGCGGCTCGGAATAGCTGGAATCAATGCCGGCGCGCTTGAGGAACTCGACGACAACCGGGCCGACGCTGGTGAAGTCGAAGAAGCTGGTGATGTCCAGCGTGACCGGCTGGCCGGCTTCATCCAGCCACATGCCGTCGGCATTCTTGGTCCAGCCCTTGGCCGTTAGCAGCGCATCGCCCTTCTCTACGTTGAACTCCAACGTGTTGTACTTCTCGAGCAGCGGTTTCGTCGCCTCGAAGTACGGCAGCAGGGGCGGGTAGTCGGGCATAGGCAGCGGCGTAACCTTGGAGGCGCCGGACCAGGCGACCTCGACGATGGCGTCGCGGTCGATGTAGTAGCTCAACGCCCAACGGACGTTGGGATCGCTCCACGGCTCGACCTGGGTGTTGACGTAGAGGGAGTGCGGCCACCAGTCCACATAGCCGTACGGCGGCTCGGTGCCGGTCCACGATAGCGCCTTCGGGTTGCCGGCGATGACCGTCGGCCAGCTCGACGGCTGGATGCCGGTAGTGAAGTCTACGTCGTTCTTGATGATGGACTGGACAAGTTGCTGTTCACCTTGGTCGGGCAGCAGGATGAAGCGTTCCATCGCGGGCAGTCCCGCCACGCCGGCCGCGACACCCCACCAGTCGTCGGCGCGGTCGAGGATCTTCTGCTGCGGCGAGGCATGGACCACACGCCACGGGCTGGTCGTGACCGGCCATCCCTTTTCCATGTCGAAATGCGTGAAGGTGGAGACGTCCTGGCCCTCGAAGATGTGCTTCGGGAGCATGTAGACGCCGATGTCGAAATGGTAGGTCAGGAGCCAGAAGAAGCGCGGTGAGGGGACCTTGAGGGTGACTTTGGTGGTCAGCGGATCGACCGTCTCGGCCTTTTCCATGACCTTCTCGACGTTGGCGCCCCAGCGAATCTTGGCGTTGTATTCCTTGCAGGCGTTGAGTGTATAGGTGACATCTTCGGCGGTGAAGTCGACGCCGTCGCTCCACTTGATGCCGGGGCGCACCTTGATGGTCAGTTCCGTGTAGTCGGGGGAATACTCATAGCTCTCGGCGAGCCACAGGTATTCCGTGTCGTTGAAGGCGCTGTAGAAGGCCAGCGGTTCATACATCAGGCCGACGGCGAACTGGTGGTTGGCGACGGGGACGAAGGGATTCCACTGGTCCCATTCGACAAACTTGCCTTGCTGACCGCCACGCACGGCGATGAAGGTCTTGATGCGCGGAATGTCTTTGATGCCCTCAACTGCAGGGGCAGCCGCCGCGGCTTGCTCACCACCCGCGGGCGCAGCCGCCGGGGCTGCCGCCGGTTGCGCACAGGCGGCCAACCACGGCGCAGCCAGCGCAGCGAAACCAACGATTTCCGCGGACCGCAAGAACTCGCGTCGTGTGACCCTACGATTGCCGGAGGGGTTTGCCATAGCGTGTCTCCTCTCGAACCTAATGGTTGGGGTACTTCAACAACCGTCTTGGGGTACTGGCTGGTGTCGCATCGCTGCGCTCGCCTTAGCGGATCAGGCAATCCGCTTGATGTGCCGTTAGGCCGATTTGCTCACCTCCCTTGGATTTAGGATCGCAAATATCGCCGTATTCAGTTGGGTACAGCTAGAGAATCGGGCAGACAAACCACACAGAGGAAAAGCGACTTTGAATCGACAGGGTACAGGCATATGCATACCGAAATACGCCCCGCTGGGCGTAGGGAGCCGGTGATGTGTTTCCGTCGATCCATTTACTAATCTGCCACAAAACGCGACGGAGCGCAACCGCACGAATTGAACGTTTTTTGCGGTCGCCTGCCGGTCGCGCCGAGCAGGGGGAACGGGCGTGACCGATGCGTGCGCGGGGCGGCTGCGGCGACCACAACCCGCCTTAGTAACGCGAGATGGTGATCTCTTTGGCGGTGATGAACTCCAACAGCGCGGGCTTACCCTGGCGCGTTTGTTCGATGCCGCGACGGATGGCCGGGCCGATCTGGTCCGGTGTGGTGATGCGTTCGCCATAGCCGCCAAAGGCCGCGGCCATGGCGGCGTAGTTGCCGGAAATGTCGGTGCTGCGGTACTTGGCCGTGGAAACCTGCATGATGGGTAGCTCGATGGCCATGGCAAAGTTATTGAGCAGTACGGACAGAATGGGGATGCGCTCGCGCACGGCCGTCTCAAAGTCCATGCCGGTGAAGCCGATGGCGGCGTCGCCCCAAACGTTGATGCACAGCTTGTCCGGGTGGAGCAGTTTGGCGCCCATCGCGAGGCCCAGCCCATAGCCAAGCTGGGTGGTCTTGCCCCAGCCGATGTACGAGAGCGGCGCGGTGGCTTCCCAGAACGGGGCCAGTTGGTCGCGCGGGCTGCCGGCGTCGTGGGTGATGATGGTGTTGGGCACGTCCACCGCGTGCATCAGTTCCCAGATGACGCGATAGGGCGAAAGAGGCGTTTCGTCCGAGGTCAGCTTGGGCAACCATTCTTGCTGCCATGCCGCCTTGGTGCGGGCGATGGCCGCGGACAAGTCGCTTGTCTGCGGACGGGCCGGGACCAACCGGCGCAACTCGGTCAACAGCGCCCGCAGCGTCAGTTGGGCATCGCCTACCAACGTCCAGGTAGGCGTCACGTCCTTGTGCAGGTCGGCGGGGTCGAGCGTGGCGTGGATGAGCGGGATGCCTTTGGGCATGGCAATGCCAAAGCCGGTAGCGCTGAAGCTGCATCCAATGCCGAAGATCAGGTCGGACTGACGCAGGTACTCCATGACGGCCTTGGGCTGGGAGCGGTTGGCGCAGCCCAAGTAGAGGGGATGATCTTCCGGAAACGCACTCTTGCCGCTGAGGGTCGTGGTTACCGGCGCGTTGAGTAGCTCGGCCAGTTCAACCAGCTCGGCCCACGCGCGGCCATAGTGGACGCCCTGCCCGGCGTAGATGACCGGGTGCGCGGCGCTGAGCAAGGCGGCGGCCACGGCCTGCACCTGTGCCGGGTCGGGACCGTAGCGGCTGGGCGGGATGGGGCGATAGTCGAGCGGACCGGGCAACTCGGCGTGCATGAGGTCGGTGGGGATTTCGACCACCGCGGGGCGCGGGCGGCCCGTGCGGAGCGCGCCAAAGGCGCGACGCAGCAGGTCGCCGATGGCTTCGGGATAGGGCAGCGTCTCGGCGGATTTGGTGATGTGCCGGTAGTTGAGCGTGGCGTTGAAGTTGGGCTGAACCTGGGCGATGGCGCGCGGGTAGCCCATGGGCAGGACCAACACAGGCGACGATTCGCCATAGGCTTGGGCGATGCCGCCGAAAGCATTTTCTGCGCCCGGCCCGTGCTGCATGGCAAAGACGCCGATCTGCGCGCCGGAGGTGAGCCGGCCAATGGCGTCCGCCATGTGCAGGCCGATGCGCTCCTGGCGCACGATGATGGGACGGATATCGACTTGGGCGGCGGCTTCAATGAGATGGTTGACCGGATAGGCGAAGAGATACTCCACGCCTTCGGCCTTGAGGATCTGGGCTACGGCGTCGGCAACTTTCATCGTACGCCTCCAGGGCTGTATGGGGTTGGATGAGATGGGGTCGCCGGTGGGCGACCGGGAAGCCCGGTTACTCTATCACGTTGGTCCACACCGGGCAAACGGGCTGTTGCAGGCCGGGGGGAGCGACCAGGCGTGCGGCGCTCTAATGTCGCCGATGACGGATGACGACGTGCGCGCAGCGTGGGGCGATCCCCGGCCTACCGGTGCAGGTTTCCCGCGCCGACGGACACCGCAAGGCGGCCGCCATCGGGCTTTGCGACGGCTTTGTTCGGGCGACGACCTTGGGTATATACTGGATAGGCCCAAAACCTTTTGATATGGTGATCGCAACCTTCTGAATCGCCATCAGCGCCGCCCATACCGCGCGGACCAAGCAACAGAAAAGGAGTTTCAACGAGACGAGTACGTCTAGGCGCGTGCATCATCGCTTTGTGTTTGGTTGCTGCAGAGGTCTGCTCATTGCCCATTCCAAGGAGGATTGATCAATGAAGTACCGTCTGTTCACTCTGTTCGCTATCGTGTTGGTCATGGCCCTTGTCGCCGCCTGTGTCGCGCCGGCCGCCGCACCGGCTGCGCCCGCCGCTGAAGAGCCGGCGGCCGCCGAAGCGCCCGCGGCAGGCGAGTTGACGCTCACGAC
>CAYJQA010000146.1:0-10552 GCA_964372065.1 uncultured Litorilinea sp. | reverse complement strand
ATGACCGGGTTGAGCGAGTTCATCGCTCCTTGCGGGACCATGCTGATCTGATTGGCGCGCACCAGGCGCATCTCTTCTTCGCTCAGCTTCGTGATATCCAGGTCATCCAACAGGATCTGGCCGCCGGCGATCTTGCCCGGTGGCTTGATCATGCGCAGAATCGCCATGGCGAGGGTCGTCTTGCCCGACCCGGACTCGCCCACCAACCCCAATCGCTCGCCCGGCTTGAGGTCGAACGTGACCTGGTTGGCGGCCTTGACGACCCCGGCGTCGGTGTAATACTGAACGTCCAGGTCTTTAACCCGTAGCACGTATTCGTTCACACAGTCCTCCGCACTCTGGGGTTCGCCAGTTCGTCCAGCCCGGCCGAGATGAGGAACAGCATCACAAAGATGAGGGCGACGATCGTGATCGGGACTGCGCCCCACCACCACATGCCGCGCAAGAAGGCGTTCTGATTGATCACCCAGTAGATAGTCACGCCCAACGTCGGGTCGCGCAGCGGGCCTAAGCCGAGCGCCGCCAGACCCATGGACGCGAAGATTGCGCCCGTCACCGCGCTGACCAGACTGGCCCCCAAGTACGGCAGCAGGTTCGGGATCAGTTCCCGAAAGATGATGCCCAACCCGCTCATACCGTTGAGGCGCGACATCATCACATAGGGACGCTCACGCATACTCAGCACTTGGGAGCGGATGGTGCGCGTTGGCCCCATCCAGGCCGTCAGCGCAATGATAAACGACAGCATCGTGTTCGTGACCTGGACGTCGCCGAGGGACGACGCGATGACCACCAGCACCAGCAGGCTAGGCACGGTCAGCAGGACATCCACCATCCAGCGAATGACCGTATCGATCACGCCCCCATAGAACGCGGAGACGAATCCCAGAATCGTGCCGGTCAGCACGCCGATAAGCCCGGCCAAGAGACCGATCCGGATGGTGAGCCACGTGCCCTGCACGGCCACGCCGAATAGATCGCGGCCCTGCCCGTCGGTGCCAAATGGATAAGCCTTGGGTTCCGGGCAGGCCACGGCGGCGGGCTGCGTCTCATCCTTCTTGGCGCCCGGGATCAGCGACAACGCGGCATTGGCCGGCGGGCAATAGCGCAGCGTGGGCGCGACACTGGCGGGCGCAGCCAGCGGATATGCGGCGTCATCGTCGGTGATGAATGACCCAATCGTCGTAAACAAGATAATGAACACCAAAAGGCCCAGCCCAATCGCCAACGAACGATTGCGCCGGATATACTTTAGTACCAGTACGGTGCGTTCCATGCGTGTCTCGCCTCTAATCCCGTTCGTACTTGATGCGCGGGTCCAGCAGCGGATAGATCATGTCCATAATGAACATCGCGACGCCAATCGTCGTGATGAGCACCAGGACGATCCCATAGATCGTAAAGTAGTCCAGTTGCGTAATCGAACGGGCGAGGAGCGTGCCAATCCCCGGAAAACCGAAGACCAGTTCCACGAGCACGGCCCCGGACACAATGTGACTCAGTGCCAGCGCCAACCCTGTCACTTGAGGCAGCAGGGCATTCCGCACACCATAGCGGAAGAAGAGCCGCTGATCCTTTAGCCCCTTGGCCTCGGCGAAGACCATGTAGTCTTCACCCTGCACCGTCACCATCATGCCGCGCATGGCGATGGCCCAGCCGCCGGAGGTGGCGAGAATTAGCGAGATCGCCGGCAAAATCGCGTGTTTCATCACCTCGAGGGCGAAGCCGACCGAGGCCTCCGGTACGGTCCCGATGCCGTACCCGCCGCCCAGGGGCAACAGCTTCCAGCGGAAAGCGACGAAATAAATGAGCGTCAACGCAATCACATAGGCCGGAATCGCGCCCAGCACAAGGAACGAAGGCAGTAGATACCGCACAAATGGTGAAGCGCGCGGCCACGACATCAGCGCCCCTAACAACGTTCCCGTCAAGAACGCAACGATGGTGGTGACCAGCAGCAAACCGATGGTCCACGGAATCGCCTCACCGATGAGTTCCAGCACCGTCTTGGGGTAATTGGCGATGGAATAGCCCAAATCGCCGCGCAGGACCTGTCCCATGTAGACAGCATACTGCTCCCACAGCGGCTTATTGAGGCCGAATTGTTCTTCGTAAGCCTGCACCATCTCCTCAAACCCGGGCGGAATGTAGCCCGACCGCGTCGCTTCCTGCATCAGCTTCTCGCGCAACGGATTGCGCGGGGTCAACTTGGGGATGAAGAAGTTCAGCGTGGCGGCGCTCCACACGATGAGCACCAACAGCAGCACGCGACGCAGGACAAACTGCCGTGTATATCGCATTATCTACCTCGCATCTAGACGACTACCGTCCGCCGCCATCGGGCGCGCCCATCGCGCAGACAAATCCAACTTGCGCTGCCTGTATAAAGTCGTTTCGATTATCCCGCAAATGGAGTGCATTTTCGGCCCGAGCGGCGTGGACACAGGGGACGGCTATACATAGCCGTCCCCTGAGAGGAAAACTAGCCGACTACGCCTGGGCTGCCTTCAGCCGCAACCAAATCAGATTGACGGTTTGGGCCCAGAAGGCGCCGTTGACATACGGATCGTCCACGGTCGGCCAGCCGGTCCAATAGGTGGTGTTCATCGGGATCCGATGCAACCACTGTTGGATCGGCGCGTCGATCAGGTTCTCAAGATAGTGTTCGAGCGCCTTGAGGACCAAGTCCATGTACACCGGATCATCGGGCGACGGCGCCATCGCTGCCATCTCGTCAACGATCGCATCGTATTCCGGGTTACGATAGCGCGACACTTGCTGCGCAGGCTTGCCGTTCTCCACGTAGTACTTGCTCGTGTAGAAATCCAGCGTGTCGAACGGATCCGTGATACTGCCGCCATGCCCAAGCAACATGAGCTTGGCCGTACCTTCCGCCCGCTTCGTGCTCGAGTCAGCCGGATTGATATAGTCGATCTCGAAACCGCCCTTGCGCAACTGCTCGGCAATTACCGGCCCAATATCGTCGAAGATGGACGAACCGGTGCCGTAGATCGAATCGGTGATGCGCGTCCCGTCCTTCGCCCAGAACCCGTCACTATCCTTGGCATAGCCTTGGCCCTCCATGAGCGCCGCAGCCTTCTCCAAGTTGAACTCGTTCGTGTTGTATTTCTCCAGCAACGGCGCCGCGGCCTCGATATACGGCATCAGCGGCGGGTAGTACGGGAACGGCAGTTGCGTCAAGATGCCGGAGCCGTTCAGCGCAACCTGCAACATCTGCTCCCGATCGACCGAGTAGGAAACCGCCCAACGGGTCTCCTTGGTGTCCCAAGGCGCCACAGAGGTGTTGAACCAGATGGAGGTCGGCCACCAGTCAATGTAACCCATGGGCAACTCGCGGTTGGTATGGGTGATGATGGCTTCGTTTGCCGCAACCGTGGCGATGATCGTATTGGCGCGCAGGTCTAGCGAGGAGTCAATCTCGTTATTGATGACCAATTGCGCCGCACGCTCTTCACTGGTCCACGGCAGATGGATGACGCGCTCGATCTCCGGCAACTCGGCAAACCCGATCTTGGCCGCCCACCAGTCGTCGCGGCGGTCAATGATCTGCTGTTGCGGCGTCCACGACACGTTCCTGAACGGACCCGTGAATACGGGCAGATCCTTCTCCAGGTCATAGTAGTTGTAGGCCGCAACGTCCTCGATGTCCTTGAAATAGTGCTCAGGCACCCAGTAGATCCCGGTGTCGAACTTGCCGCTCAGATGGCTGAACAGGAAGCGCGGACGCGGCAGGTTGAAGACGATCTTCGCCGTCAGGTCGTCCACCGCCGTCGCTTCCTTGACCCACTTCGCCACCTCAGCCGAGTTGCGGATCTTGGGCGCCTGACCGATGAGCATGTTCAGCGTAAAGGCGACATCCTTGGCGGTGAACGGCACGCCGTCGCTCCACTCTACACCCTCGCGAATATGCACCACCAGCTCGGTGTAGTCCGCGTTGTACTCGGCGCCGGTCGCCAGCCACGGGATCGTCTCGTCGGCGAAAGCCGAGTAATAGAACAACGGCTCCATCGCGCCCAGCACATGGCGATGGCCCGTGAAACCCGGCGCATAGGGGTTGCCGATGCCGGTGTTCAGGAATTGGCCATTCGAGCCGGCGAACATCACGATCATCGTCTTCTCGCGCGGCACATCCTTGATACCGGTCACGGCTTCGGCGACCGGGGCGGGTGTCTCACCGGCGGCGGCCGGGGCAGCCGGCGCTTCACCGCTGGGAGCAGGGGCAGGTGCGCCACAGGCCGCCACCACGACGCCCGCGGTTGCCAGGCCACTCAAACGCATAAAATCGCGTCGATTGACCTCTGATTCCTTCATACTTTCCTCCTTGTCAGCGGAAACGATTCTGATGCTTGTAGCTACGGGGCCGTAGCCGGAGTGAATCCCGCCGGTAGAGGGGCTACCCTCGCGGCAGGCTACCAACAACCGATCCAGTGCCAAGCGATCGGTCAGGATAGCTGGGTTGGTCCGTGGATCGCAGGCACGAGCCGGGGCAGATGCGACCACGTGGAACTACGGCGGCGCGATCACAAGCATCGCGGCCGCACGGGAATTCGACGAACAGGCGAAACCGCAGGTGTAGGTTTCGCGCTACCCACACTCCGTACCACCGACGCAAAGCGGAGACGCGTCGGGCACGTTAGGGGCGATCCAACACTTACCTGAGCCGCCAAGCGTGACGGACCGAGTTGTAGCTAGAGCGGCTTGAAGATAGAATCAATATAGCCCACTTGGGGGGCTTCTGTCAAAAGCAATCCCGCAAACGTCTTAACCGTCATCTTCCCCAGGGCTATCTGATCGCCAGCCACTGCCGCCAACCGAGCATCGCATGTCATCTGTAGCCACCAAGCGGGCGAGCGCGTCCTCTACGACACCTACGACACCCGCGGTCGTTCACCTCAGCGCCAGCGCCCTCCGGCGCGGCCTGGCTACCCTGGGCGGCCTGACCCGGATCGCTCTCTGGCGCATCCGCCACTACCACGGGCTGTCGCTCCTCGCCCTGGCCGGGATTGTCCTCGCGGTGGGGCTGGTTAGCAGCGCGGCCTTCTTTGCTCAGGCCGTCGACCAGGTCATGCTCAACCATGAGCTTGCCGAGTACTCCCGCGTCACGCAGCGACCGCCCTTTGCCTCGCGGGTATTCGCCACCTCCTCCCCCGCCGTCCCCCTGACGCTGGAGCGGGCCGAAACGTTGGGCCGCCATGTCGGCGCCACCCTCGCCGCTGAAGTCGGCCTTCCGGTCCAGCGGATCGTACTACTTGCCGACAGCGGTACCTTCGAGCTCTACCCCGCGCCCGGCAACACGCGCTACGGCGGCGACCGTCCCCTGGAACGGGTGTCGCTGATCGTCATGCAGGGCATCGGCGAGCACATCCTGATCGAGGCGGGCGCACCCTTCGACGACGACGCCGGGGCCGCGGAGCTCCAGGCATGGGTGCATGAGTCTCTCGCCGCCGAACTCGGCCTGCAAATGGGCGACGGGTTCGTCCTGGACACGGGGGCGGACGGCCGGCTTCCCTTCACGGAGGCCGGCACCTGGTCGCCGCGCGATCCGGAGAGTTCGTTCTGGTTCAATAACCCCAACACAACCATGCTCACCAAGCTGATCGTCCGCCGCGCCGACTACTTGCGTTATGTCGAGCCGGCCTTGACGACCAAAGTGCGCACCGCCAACTGGCAGGTCACCCTTGACGGCGCTGCCGCCGTCCCGGCCCGGGCGCGTGACTACAAGGAGGGCTTTGAGCGCGCGGCCCTGATCATACCGCGCTACCTGCCCGACGGTCGCGTCGCGGCGCCCACCCTGACGCTGGATAAGTTCGTCGGGCGGCAGACGGCCCTGACGACGCTGCTCCTCGGCTTCAACGTCCCGGCGTTGGGCTTTCTGCTCTACTTCCTGATCTTGACCTCCGCCGTCATTGCCTATTGGCAGCGCCACGAGACCGCGGTGCTGCGGAGTCGGGGCATCAGTGCGCCCAGCATCCTCTATTACACACTCGTCGAAGCCGCCCTGCTCTTTGCCGTGGGCGTGCCGCTGGGCCTGCTGTTGGGCCGCGAACTGGCGCGTGGGATGGGCTATGCGGAAAGTTTCCTACAGCTAGGCCCGCGCCAACCGCTGCCGGTTTCTTGGCGCGGTCTGAATCTGCCCCTCACCCTGGGGACGCTAGGCGTCGTGCTGGTCGCTAAGCTGTGGCCCGTCGCGGCTTCTGCGGGCGAAACCGTCGTCACCCAGTCGCACGAGCACGCTCGCCCCACGCGCGGCCCCTTCTGGTATCGCAACTACCTGGACCTGCTGCTGATCATCCCCACCGGCTATGCCTATCAGCAGTTGGCCGCGCGCGGTTCGTTGTCGTCACTCGTCAGCGATCGGCCCGAGGACCTCTACCAAGACCCGCTGCTGGTCCTCGTGCCGGGGCTGCTGATCATTACCGGCGCGCTCCTCGCCATGCGCCTCTTTCCGCTCGTCATGCGGCTGCTCGACCTGGCCGCGGGGCGCATGCGCTGGTTCTCGCTTTACCTTGCCTTACGCCAGTTGGGGCGACAGAGCCACGCCTACATCAACCCCCTCATCCTGGTCGTCGTCTCGCTGGGTTTGGGCGTCTACACCTTGTCCATGGCGGCCAGCATGGATCACTGGTTGGCGGACCGCATCGCCCACCGCGTCGGCGCGGACCTCGTCATCACGCCCGCTAACCCAGGGGACGCCATGGAACAACCCATCGCCGGGGTGGCCTGGATGCCGCCGGTTGACGAGTTTAGCGCGCTGCCCGGCGTCGTCCATGCCGCGCGTGTCGGCGATTACGAGGCGGAGATTGGGCTGGCCGACGGCACACCCGCGGTCGGCGGGCGCTTCATCGCCATCGACCGGCTGGATTTCCCACTGACGGCTTGGTTTCGCCCCGACTATGCCGCGGAGTCCCTCGGTAGTCTCATGAACCGCCTCGCACAGGTTCCGGATGGGGTGCTGGTCAGCCGGGAGTATCTGGAAGCCAACAGCTTGCAGATCGGCGACCGGCTCCAGTTGTGGGTCTTTCCCGACTTTGGGATCAGCGTGCGCGAGCCATTTACGGTGGTGGGCGCGTATGAGTACTTCCCCACCGTCTACGGTGACAAAGTCACGGTCATCGGCAACCTGGAGTACATTATCGGCTTCTTCGGCGTCACCATGCCGCATCGCCTCTGGTTTCGCCTCGCGCCGGGCGCGACGGTGGATCAGGTCTTGGACGCGGTCGCTACCACCGGCATTTTGGCGACCGATGTGGAGTCCACCACGGCCTTGCTCGCCGCCGCCCAAGCCGAGTTTGAGCGCGTGGGCGTCTTTGGCACGCTCACCGTCAGCTTCTTGGCGGCGGCAGTCATGGCCGCGCTCGGGCTGCTGACGTACAGCTATGCCTCGCTGTACGAACGGCTCTATCAGTTTGCCGTGTTGCGCGCCGTCGGGCTGCACCGCTTCGAAATCATCAACCAAGTCACGCTGGAATATGCCGTTCTGACCGTCTTTGGCGCGGTTGCCGGTGTCATCTGTGGCTCGCTGGCCGCCGCGCTGGTCGTCCCCCTGTTTCGCGTCGCCGCCGAAGCGCAGTTGCTGCTACCGCCGCTGCTCCCCATCATTGCCCAAAGCGAAACGGTGGCGCTCGCGACGATCTTTGCCTTCACCATGATTGTGCTGGAACTGGTCATCATCACCGCCGCCTTTGATCGACGCGTCTTTGCCGCCCTGCGCTTGGGCCATCACGCCTAGACGTCGCTCGCGTCTGCTTCGGCGCGGTTTTGACAAATTGGTATACAGGCCGTACTCTAAATGGTGTCATTATGACGATTACATAGCAACCCTTGCTGCGGCAGTATACGATTCCGTATGAGGTGACGTGTGAACGCATCGAGTTATGCCCCCACTGGCGGCCCCTATGCCTACGACCACCCGCGGCCATCCGTCACCGTGGATATTATCCTCTTCACGTTCCATGAAGGACATCTGAAGGTCCTGCTCATCCGCCGCAAGCACCCACCCTATGCCGGAAAATGGGCGCTGCCGGGTGGCTTTGTCCAGATTGACGAAGACCTAGAGGTCGCCGCGCTGCGCGAGTTGAGCGAAGAGACCAACGTCAACGACATCTATCTCGAGCAGCTCTACACCTTTGGCCAACCCGGCCGCGACCCGCGCGGGCGCGTGATCACCGTTGCCTATTTCGCCTTGCTCAGCACCGACCAGGCCATGAGCTACCAGGTGCACGGCGAGACCGACGCCGACCTGGCGGTCTGGTGGAGCGTGTACGACCTGCCCGACCTGGCCTTCGACCACGGACGCGTGCTCCAATATGCGCTCCAGCGGCTGCGCTGGAAGCTCGAATGGACCGCGCTAGGCTTTCTCCTGCTGCCGTCGGAGTTCACCCTCTCCGAATTGCAGCGAGTCTATGAGACCGTGCTCAGCGAGCCGCTCGACAAACGCAACTTCCGCCGCAAGATGCTGGCGGCGGACGTGCTGGAAGAGACCGGCAACCTGCGCGAAGGCGACCACCGCCCCGCCAAGCTCTACCGCTTCACCGCCAAGGCCATCGAACTGGAGCACGCGCGCCGCCGCTTTCCCTAAACGGCGCGGCAAGCTTTCGTCACAACTGCAAACGAACCCCGCCCGCCCCACCGTTGGGGCAGCCCATTCTCCGCGATCCGCCATACCGGAAACTTATTGTTCACGTCATCCGTATAAGTGAATGATAGATTGTCATTTTTTCTGGGAAAGGCTAAGATTCGTTTGAAACGATTGCGTCCTCACCAGGTTACATCCACCGCGGCCACGCCGCCGCCCCACTATCCCGAGTACATCTTTGGGCTGCATGAGCGCGGCGGTGAGCAGTTGATGCTCCAGGCCGGACGTCACGGCTGGGTCTTGGAACTCGCCGCGATCGGTCTTGACGGTGCGACCACACCGGCGGACTTCGCCGATCTGGCTGACGCGGGGCTGGGCGTCATGGTCCGCATCAACCACGGCTATGGCAGCGCCGGTACGCTCCCCACGCCCGACCGCTACCCGCAGTTCGCCGCGGCCTGCGCCCGCTATGTGGCCCGCTCTCGCGGCTGTCATGTCTGGATCATCGGCAACGAGCCGAACCATGAGTTGGAGCGACCTGAAGGGCGGCTGATCCTGCCGCACGAATACGCCCAAGCCTATACGCTCTGCCGCGCCGCCATCAAGGCGGTGCCCGGTCACGCCGACGACCAAGTGCTGGTCGCCGGGCCGGGGCCGTGGAACGCCACCACCACCTATGCCGGCAACGAAAAGGGCGACTGGGTGCGCTATTTCGTGCACACCCTGACCACGCTCAGTGCCGACGGGTGCGACGGCTTCGCCCTGCACACCTATACGCACCGGCTCGATGCGGGCTTCATTACCGGCGACTACTTCCATACCACGCCGGGCTACCGCCACCTGCGTAACGAGTTCCGCACCTATCGCGACTTTATGAATGCGATCCCGGACCGTTTCCGCCACCTGCCCGTCTTTCTCACCGAGACCGACCCGACCACGCGCGGCGTGGGCTGGCATCCCGGCCATAATGTGGGCTGGGTGCGCGCCGCCTATCGCGAGATCGCCGACTGGAACCGCGACCCGGCGCATCAGCCCATCTTGTCGCTCATTCTCTACCGCTGGCCGCAAGTGCCGGACCAGCCCGAATGGTCCATCTCGAATCGACCCGGCATCATCGAAGACTTCACCCTGGCGCTGCAAGCCGCGCCCGCCGGCGACTTCGCCATTCGCATGCCCGCCCGGCTGGACCCGCCCACCATCCTAGAACCGGGCAACCTGTTGCCCGCGGCCCAACGCTGGCGCGGCTATGTCGCGTCGCCGCTGGGGCTAAACCTGCGCTCCGGCCCTACCACCCAACACACCATCCTGCAGATCGTCCCCAACGAGACCGCGCTCGACGTGCTGGCTGAACTGGACGACTGGCTCTATGTGGACGCGTTGGGCCAACGCGGCTACCTGACGCGGGCGTTTGTGCTGCGCGAAGGGGCCGAGGCGACCACTCCTACCCCCGCACGTCCCTATCTGCACGAACGGGCCGAGATTCAGGGTGTCAATTTGGCGCCGCCGGAGTCAACCCGCATCCCCATCGACGAAGAATCCATGCCGTGGATCGACCTGGCCGTGGCGGGCGTATGGAACAGCTACGGCGGCCTGATCAGTCACCTTGCCACGATTCTTCAGATCGACCCCGCCATCGCCGTCGCCGTCCTGGCGATGGAGTCCGGCGGCCGCGCTACCGCCGATGACGGCCGCTTGATCATCCGCTTTGAGAACCACATCTTCTTTGAGGAATGGGGCAAGCTCGACCCCGACCGCTTCGCCCAGTATTTCCGCTTTGACCTCAACCAGACGTGGCAAGGCCACCAGTGGCGGCCTGCGCCCGACCAACCGTGGCAGGACTTCCACGGCAACCAGAGCGCCGAGTGGCAAATCTTTTCGCTGGCGCGCGACACGCTCAACGCGACCGCGGCCCTACGCTCCATCAGCATGGGCCTGCCCCAGATCATGGGCTTCAAC